>CAYTVK010000033.1:0-14392 GCA_964441725.1 uncultured Candidatus Bathyarchaeia archaeon
CTACACCTAAGAAAAATTATAATCAGAGCCATGATCCACAAAGTTAGCTTTCCCCAATGGTAACCTTAAATTATATCATCGCTCTCATGAAGTTGAAGATGTCTATGGCTGAGATACAAGTTTCCACAGGTATAACAGGTCTGGACGATATGTTGGGTGGCGGGTACCCCATTGAGAGCATAGTTATGATAAGCGGTGGTCCCGGCTCAGGTAAGACCATAAACAGTCTACAGTATACCATGTCAGCCATCGAGCGCGGTGAACCCGTTGTCTACGTCAACCTTGAGGAACCTATGGTGAATAAGAAGCGGTATTCAAGGGCTTTCGGGTGGGATTTAGATGCAGCAGAGAAAAGTGGTCAGCTTATAGCGCTGGATTTTCAATTGATGTCAAGCATAGACGGAGTGGTGGAGCCTAGAAATAGAAAAACAGGGGTCACGGAACTAAGTCTAGAACACGAGATCGCTGAATCTGTGAAACAGATCAACGCCAAGCATATTATCATCGATCCTTTGAACAGTCTGATGATTAACGCAAGAGGCGTCTCCGAGATCAGATACCTTGTTCATAAGCTCTTTGAAACAATACGAGAGCTTCACTGCACTGCGGTGGTAACTTATGAGGGTGTGTTTAAATCAGATAACTTCTACTCTGAGATGTTTCTAAGCGACGGAGTTATTGCTTTAAGCAAGGATTTAATGGATTTTCAGATCATCAAGACCATTAGAGTAGATAAGATGCGTGGCATCGACTTCGATGACCAGCCACGCAGGTACGCAATATCAAACAATGGTATGGTTGTATTCGACAAGGAGCCTGTTCTAATATAATTTTGAGAAGTGAAGAGCGAGGTTTATCATCTTCACAGATGTGACGCCCCAGATGGAGCAATCAGCTTCTCACTCTTCAGAAGGGTTCCACTAGGGTTTTTCCCTCCGTTCTGGACCAACCGTTTACTGGTATTTAACGATTATACAGTATGTTTTAGTTGCATACAAGAATGGTTTAATGGTCTAATTATGTTCCATAATTTCTCCCACTCGCTGCACTAACTACACTGCATGGCTCGCGATGGATTTTTATCAACCATGAACGTATCAAATCCCCATGATTATAGTAGTATCTGGTCTGCCAAGAAGCGGTACTAGCATGATGATGAAAATGCTTGAAGCAACAGGCATACCAATACTTACCGACGAGAAACGAGAAGCAGATGAAGACAACCTAAAAGGGTACTACGAAGACGAGCGAGCCAAGACCTTGCATAAAAACAATTCATGGATAAGCGAAGCAGAGGGAAAAGCTGTCAAGGTAATCAGCTATCAACTATTTCACCTGCCCAAGGGACATCAATATAGCATCATATTCATGCAGCGCAAAATCGAGGAAGTACTTGCCTCTCAGCGTAAAATGATGCAACGCAGGGGAAAAGCTGAAGACGATGTACCTGATGCGGTGATGGCGGGAATATTCCAAAAACATCTCGATGAAACAGATGAATGGCTCAAGGAACAAACCAACATCCAGACTCTCTACGTGAGTTACAATGATACGATGAAAGACCCAGAGCGCACAGCTGAACAGATAGCTGTTTTTCTGGGAAGCGAGCTTGACATCGAAAAGATGATGCAGATAGTTGACCCCAAGCTGTACAGGCAACGAAAATAGAGGGGGGCGGGGGTCACACAACCCAGCCTTATTCAGCCCCTTTTTTCTTTAAATCATCCCCAGAACAGCCCAGAACCGATCTCTAATAGTGAAAAAAACTGGTAGAGTAACGAGCAAATATTGAAAAAAAGCTTGATAACTCATATATTCAAAAGAGTTCTCACCGCTTTTTGGGCTCTTTAAAAAGAATGGTAATACATCAGTATCCATGATGGAACACAATAAACCCATAATCATAGCCACTGTAGCTATAATCATCGTAGCTGGAGGATTTCTATGGTACCATAACATCGCAAAAGGCACACTAGAAGTACAGATAAAAGACCCGCCACGTGAATGGGGAGACGCATCAAATGTGTACATCAAGTACAATCAAATCGAGATTCACAAAGTCTCTAACGAAAACCAGACGGGTTGGCTCCGCATAACCGATAAAGAGAACTGGATCGACCTCGCCACAACGCTGAATGCATCAAAAACATTAGGCACCAAGAGACTTCCACCGGAGAAATACAATCTAATCCGTTTTGAGATACTGGATGCAATAGTAACTGTTAACGGAGCAAACTACACTGCCACAGTAGCGAGTGGGAAACTCGACTTAGCTATGGTACGTGGCGGAATAACCATAAACGCAGGACAGACAATAAAAATCCTCATAGACATCACGCCAAAGATCACAGGGTCAGAAGCACAGGGGTACAGGTTAACCCCGGCTGCTAAAGCCAAGCCCACCAGCTAACCTCTTTTCATAGTAAACATTTTCACCCTGTAGAGTATTCAAGATACATGTTATCAGGACTAGACGGAGTAGCTAAACTCCAAAACCATAAGAGAAAACGCTTCAGCAGCCATGACCGCACCGGGGGAAACAAAGACTACCTCACAGTTCCAGCTGGTGAGACACGTGTACTTGCAGAGATGAGCGGTGCAGGATGCGTAAAACACATCTGGGTTACCATTCGCACAGACGAGGAATGGTACCTCAGAAAACTAGTACTCAGAATGTACTGGGACAGTGAAGAGAGCCCCAGCGTCGAGGTGCCAATAGGTGACTTCTTCGGCATCGGACACGGAATAACCCACAACTACGTATCTGCGCCTCTGCAGATGAGCCCAGAGGATGGAAAGGCATTCAACTGCTGGTGGCCCATGCCATACAGCAAGGGAGCCAAAATCACCATCGAGAATCAGGGCACGAAAGAAGTTCCCAGCTTCTACTACTACGTTGACTACGAGGAATGGAAGAAACCCCAAGAAGACCAGGGCAGGTTCCACGCTTTCTGGAATAGACAGAACCCAACAGATGGCATAAGCGATAAAGGAGCAGATAATAGGAAGTGGATGTTCATGGGTGAAAACCCAACAGGGGAAGGAAACTATCTGCTAATGGAGGCAGAGGGTAAAGGACACTACGTCGGATGCAATGTCAATGTGGTCAACCTCCGTAAGACAGACAAATTCAACTGGTACGGCGAAGGCGACGACATGATGTATATTGACGGTGAAAAGACTCCCCGCCTCATCGGCACAGGCACTGAAGACTACTACGGCATGAGCTGGTGCCCCACACAGGAATACTGCGCACCATATCATGGCTTACCTATACCGGGGGGCAGAAACTGGAGCGGTAAAATAACATGGTACCGGTATCATATCGAGGACCCAGTGTACTTTGAGAAAAGCATACGAGTAACCATCGAGCATGGTCACGCTAATCACCGCAATGATGACTACAGCAGCACCGCCTACTGGTACCAGACAGAGCCACATACCCCATTTAGAAAACTACCGCCTGTCCCTGAAAGAATCCCAAGGAGATAACCATGACATACCTCATCGGCACCGACATAGGCACCATGGGGACAAAAAGCGTCCTCATAGACACAGATGGCAAGGTGCACGCCGAATCCTTTCAAGAATACGGGGTGATCACTCCTAAGCAGGGCTGGGCTGAGCAGTGGCCAACTCCATGGACAGAAGCCACCTATAGCACTATAAATCAGGTGATAACGAAATCCGAGGTAAACCCAAGAGACATTGCCGGTGTTTCCATAAGCGCCCTTTATGGTGGAAGCGGAATACCCGTGGACAAAGACTATGAGACCATCAGACCGTGCCTAATCTGGGCTGATCGCAGAGCTACTGACGAGTGCAGGTGGCTCAGGGAAAACATCGGCGTCGATGAGCTCTACAGGGTTACAGCCAATGTAATTGACCCTTACTATGGCTATACGAAGATTCTCTGGATCAAGAACAATGAACCAGAAAACTGGGCCAAGATACATCGCTTGGAAACTCCTAACGCCTACGTCATCCGGAAACTCACTGGCGTTGAAAGCATTGACCACAGTAGTGCAGGCAACATTGGTGGAATATACAATCTAGCCAAAAGAAACTGGAGCACAGAACTCATGGAAGACATGGGTATCCCAAGAGACCTCTTCCCAGATAAGATAATTAGCAGCGAGGAAATCGTTGGCGAGACCACCGCAGAAGAAGCAAAGAAGACAGGATTAGCTGTAGGCACTCCTATCTGCGCTGGAGGCGTTGATGCCCCTGTAAGTGCCCTCGCAGGGGGAGCTATCTTGGATGGAGACCTTGCCAGTATGTTGGGCACCAGCATGTGTAATGGTATCATAAACACAAAGAACCGAATCTCGCCGAAGATGATCAATTATCCATATGTTGTGAAAGCAAGAGACACCCTGTACAGCTTCACGGGCATCAGCACTGCTGGTTTCTGTGTAAGATGGTTCCGAGACCAGTTTGGAAAAGAAGAACTGGAGAAACAGAGAGAAACAGGCGCAAGCGCCTACAAGCTCCTGGACCAGGAAGCCGAGAAGATTCCCCTAGGCAGTGATGACCTCATCTTCTTACCCCATATGATGGTAGGTGAGAGAGCCCCCTACTGGGATGAATACATCAGGGGAGCATTCCTAGGTGTATCCGTCTACCATACGAGAGCCCACATGTTCAAAGCAATACTGGAAGGCGTAGCCTACGCCATGCGATACAGCATCGACGCTGCACGGGAAACAGGAATAGAGATCAACAGGGCAACCCTCGTGGATGGAGGCGCAAGCAGCCCCTTATGGAGACAGATAGTGGCAGATGTCACGGAGATTGAATTCCACTACATACCGAATACTCTGGGGGCACCCATGGGTGACACCATCCTAGCTGGGCTGGGCACAGGTGAGATCACAGACCACAGAATCATCGAGAAATGGATCGGTGAAAAGATATCCACAAAGCCAAAGCCTGAGAACGTCGAGAAATACAGGAAACATTATAGGCTCTACACTGAGGCAGTGAAAAAAATAACTCCCCTCTTTTCCGAGTTTTAATCTAAAAACATATACCATCAGAAACAATCATCAAACCATGAGGAAGACAGCCGCATATTTTCTCTCACTCATCGCAATCTTCACAATAGGAATAATGATTCTTGACCCAAGCTTCAGATCATTATCGGACTGGCTTGGACCACTACTGGGTAGCCACATCTACACATTATTCACGTTAATCTATTTACTGATAGCAAATCCTGTGCAGTACCCATTGGTGGCTGCAACATGGATCATCATAGGGCTCTTCATCGGAGTAGTTGTCGGGAAAAAACTCGGAGCCTCCATCACGGCTCTGCTTGTCTGGTTGACAACCTTACCGTTACTCGCTGCATCCATCGCGGGAATCTACTTCAACTTGGATGCCAGAGGCTTCTTCGCCCAAGAATCATTTAAAGCATTAAAACTGGTACCCGTAATACCTGATCAGCTTACCTTCAACAGCTTATTCCATATTCCAATATTCAGCGACTTGGTCTTTCAGATAGCTGGAATGGCTAACTCCTTCAACGAATCAACGAGTCCATTCTCCATCGTGAAGCGGCTAGCCAAGCCTTACATCATTGCCTTCGCAGCTAAACCGTTACTCATAATAATCAGCGCAATAGTTGGGGCAATGATCAGCGCTACGCTGCTCAGTTCGATTGAGAAAATGTTACCGAGCAGAAAAACGGCGATGGCTCTATTGGTCATCGCATTGATCTCGTTACAATCTGTCCCTGCATATGCAGCTATCAACTTCAACGATGGACTGTACACTGAGTTAATAGGAGGATACACAGAGGAGCAGGGTAGAGCAGCCGTATGCGAACTGGTACTGGGAAACCAATTAGAAATCGTACCGATGAATACACCTGAAACCCAAGATCTAGTAGCCAGTATTGTAGTCACCCAGAAAATATATGACCCAGCGATTTTCTACACGCTTCCCGTTGAAAGCATCATAGACTATCTGCAATACAGAAACCTACTTCCCAGTACCTTTGCTGTAAATGTCTACCTTGGAGACGACGCCGAGTCAATAGAGGCAAAATCAAATCAAGTAATCTCTACAGTAGAGCAGAATATGGGCATCCAGTTCCAGAAAATATCCACAATGCCCATGCACAATGAAGGAGGACTAGAAGCATCCTTCCCAACAATGACCGCCACCATCTATTAAAGCCAGAACACAATCGACGAAACCACAGCCGGCATGATACGAAGCTTCGATCAAACAGGATTCACATCTTTCATAGACAAAAAACTCAAAGCCGATTCTCCTCTTGATGTAGAATTCTATGCATCAGGATTCATCCTAGTAGACCCGTTCAAGGCATTGCTCCCGATCCCCGAGGTCCCACCAGAGTTCCAAGACCTATATGACACATTGGTCAGTAGCAGGCTCACATTCTTTGCTGGAGTTCAGCTGGAGAACGACGCAGTGAAGCAGCAGGGAAGCAATTACATCTTCGACCTCAGAGACTTGCTTAACGTGGAGTCTATTCCAAGCTACTCCCCTGAGTCAGATGGTAGCTTCATCCTCATGGCTCGATCAAACACCACTGGGACAAACGATCCACTAGATCCAACTATGCATATCCGAACATCAATCCCAATCAACAGCAATGAGCTAATGTTCCTCACCTTCTTCCTTCAAGGAATGGGAGTTATCGATATGGAAGCCGGGCAGCCCTCCATCCTCGACACACAGCTAACCGTTCCGATGGTGCATCTACCGGAAGTGATGCTGACCAAGAGCATTCAGCAGGGTTCAAATGAAGCAAAAGAGATCACGGTCACTGCCACCAATAACGGCGAAGAATCCATCAGCGATCTAAAACTCATGGACCAGTTCCCCACAAAATACGATATCCTAGAATCAGGCAGCGGCGAAGCGACGTGGTTCAGCCTAGCTCCAGGCCAATCCACCTCAATAACGTACACAGTAGACGCGATGAAACCCGGCACATACACGGATATTCCAGCGATCTTAACATACAAGATAGGTGAAACCGAGGTCACAACTTCATCAAATACATTACAGAGATTAGAAAAATCCCCTAACTCTGTATCGATGTTGGCGGATAACTACAATGCAATTACCGGCGTACTGGACAGACTCTTGAAAGGAAATGGGCAAATCCTATCCTACGTTATTTTAGCTATAGTGGCGCTTGTCGTCGCGATAGATGTCTTCAAGTATGTTTCTGGGCGCTCTAAGACCGATGAGCGGCCCGGAGACGTAACGGATCTACCTCCTCCTCACGTAGAACCTCCAGATAACCCCGAAGACCCTCTGTGAAGAGGATTCCCCCAGCAGAGAACCATGTTACAGCGTCTCCGATGTACCTGATGCCAAAGCTAGCTGCCTGATAGATGCAGTAGGCATAAATGTATTCCACTGAGAGAATTAAACAGATTAGCCCAATAATCATCTTAAACAAATGGTACAGATATCTGCCTTCAACTTCCATGCGTTTCCCATACAAGAGACAGAATAGAGCAAGTTATGAAAAGTGTCACAAAAAAATATGCAGAGTAGTAAAAAGAGGGTTTTACATGATGACCCTAGCGTCAACGATACGCGCGCCATCAGGATAAGCCAGAATCGGGTTCATGTCAAGCTCCTTGATCTCTGGACACTCCATGAGCATATTGCTCGTCTTATAGAGTATCGTAGCCAGAGCGGGCTTATTGCATGGAGGCATCCCACGTGCACCATCAAGAATCTTAACAGCCTTGATCTCATTGATCATCTCCATAGCGTCCACCTCTGTGATAGGTGCAACCCTGAAGCTAACATCCTTGAGGATCTCGACGAATATTCCACCGAGCCCGAACATCAGAGTAGGACCAAAAGTTGGATCAGTGGTGCTTCCAACGATGATCTCAGTGCCTTTAGGCGCCATCTCCTGCACAAGAATACCTGTGATCTCTGCATCTGACTTGTACGCTTTTGCGTTCTTTATAATCTTCTTGAAGCCATCCCTGATGCCCTGCTCATTCTCGACGCCGACTATTACACCGCCTGCATCACTCTTGTGGAGTATCTGGGGGCTCACAATCTTTAGTACAATTGGGTAGCCAATTCTTTCCGCTGCCTCTACTGCATCATCCTCTGTCTTGGCCACATGAATCTTTGTAACCGGCATATCAAAGAGAGCGAACAGCTTCTTAGCCTCGTGCTCGTATAGGAAATTCCTATTATCATCTTTGGCTACTTTGAAAATTTCATCAATCTTAGGGTTTCTCATTGAGTTAACCTCTGTTCTTCATGTATGCCTGTCTACAAGCTTTTAAAAATATGGCTTATAGGGTCCAAAGTTTCTTAACTGTAAAAGATGCCGAGATAAGTATCTTCAGGTACCAGTTATGTTGTTTCCAATTCAAATTGTACTAATTAACATCGCCGTCTTCTTCGGACACTATGTCATCATCGCAGCTGCCCTGAACTTCCAGTTCGGTAACGCGGGTATACCCAACATGAGCAGTAATGTCAGTGTAGCAATAGGTGGCTTCACTGTTAGCTCGATCGTCATCCGGGTAAGCATGTGGGTTGCAGGTAGAGCTGGTCTTGTTTTTGGATCAGACTGGGTCTATGATAACCCCCAGAATATACACTTCATGAATGCTTACTTTGTCAATAAGCCTATACTCAGCGTCTCACTGTTTTTATTCAGCCTAGCCATAGCACTAGTATTCGGATGTGTGCTTGGTTGGGGTCTAGGAAAGCTCAGCGGAAGGTTGAGAGCCACCAGACTCATGATATTTTTAATCATCATCAGCGACGCTACAACTGTAATTGCTGCTAACAACAGGAACATCGCAGGCGGAACTCTTGGAGCATTCATTCCCAACTTTTTCGCCTGGTATGAAGGCGAACAAATGGTCATAATCGCCCTAGTGATCTTGATAGTGGGACTTGTCGCCTATATTATAATCAACACTATGGTGAACAGCCCCTTTGGCAGGCTTATGAGAAGTGTAAGAGACAATGAGATGACGCTTCGGAGTACTGGAAAAAATGTAGCCCAGATACGGAGTCAGGTAATGATGTTTGGAAGCGGAATAATGGCATTAAGCGGGGTACTCTTAGCCTATTACTACACTTTTGTTCAATACAATATGTATAGCAGAATGGACTACACCTACTGGCCCTGGTTGATGATTACTATTGGTGGTCTCGGGAGCAACGGGGGAAGCTACTTAGGTACAATAACATGCGTATCCATTATCAAGGGATTAAATCTGTCAAAACAAGGAATCGGGCCTTTACTAATAGGCACTACTTGGATAAAGGTCATCAACTATTTCGAAGATATGATTTTAGGTCTTTTATTACTGGTTTTCTTAATCTTCAAACCACGTGGCATTATTCCTGAGAAAAACCTCGTAATTAAAGGCATTGACTATATCAAGATTATAACAGGTAAAGAAACTAAGAAAAGTGATTAACCGTTTCTCTGTTCTCCTTAATCCACCTTGCAGCTCTCTTTAGAAGAGGATTAGGTGTTGCCACCACGGGAATATCCCTTGGACCTATTTTTAATGTTGGTACATGCTGGGGCATTACTGCAAAGATCACGCTAGCCCAGTAAATTCGCCCCTCCTTCCGCTCCTTGAGCAACTCCTTGGTGTTAAAAGGCAGAGGACTGTGATGGAAGGCTACGCCCTCTGCCCAGTTCAGAATAACAGGCCTTCCAGTATCCTGTATTAGAGCACTTGTCTGAACAAGCTCCTCTAATGTGTATTCAACCATTTCCAGTATAACAAGCTCTTTTACGGGCATATACGTGAACTTCATATCATCAGTAAAGCCCATTGAAAACTAGAAAAACCTACCCTATGATTTAAGCAAACGATGACTGAACAGTTACTATAATGTGTCAAAATAGCTTAAGTAGCCACCAATAATTCTAGAATTGAACAAAATGTCTGAGAACATCTACATTGGATCAAAACCCGTCATAAACTACGTCACAGCAGTAGTAACAGCGTTCCAGCGGAATCCCACAGTTAACGTAATGGCAAGAGGTAGAGCGATAAGCAGCGCAGTAGATGTCGTCGAGGTCTGTAAATGCAGTTTCATCAAGGACTTGGAAGTGGAGGAAATACTCATAGGAACTGAGCAAATGAGTGATGGAGACGACTTGAGAAACGTATCCACCATCCAGATAAGGCTGAACAAAAACAACTAAAAATCCTCTAGCTGAGAAACCAGTTCCTCAGCGATAAAATCCCCACTGAATAAATCCGCCCTAGCGGCAATAGCTATTTTCGCAGCCAAACTACGAGCTCTATTTCCTCGCCTGTTCCTAGGCGCTCCATTCACATACGGGTGCTGGTAGAGTAAGCCATGTTTGGGTGGTCTTGCATTACTTTTTTTTGCCCTGAACATGGCTTTCTCTGCTCCGAGCACCTGAATCGTGCTTGAAGGTACCATTCCCAGGCGTTTGAGGCCACCCGCTTTCTCTATGAGTTTAGCCGCTAGAACTGGTCCCGCTATGAAGGCGACGTTTGGCGCCACCTCATGGGCCACTAATGATACATACTCTGTGAGTTCATCTCTGTACTTGTACAGGTCCAAGGTTCTCTCGGCGAAGTCTGATATTATATTCAAATCCACATCATCAAAGTCTGCACCGATGGATGTCTGAGACGCTTCCTCGATCCTATCAGCGTCTTTTTTCTTGAGGCTCATCTCCATCAAAGACTTGGCGGTAATGTTTTCCCTCTGTCCCATCTTTACAATGATCTTAGCATAATCTATATGCTCTCTAACCCTGCTTCCCATCTCGGGGAAATGGACTCCATACCATTCTCGCATACGCCCAGAGAGACTGTTAAGTACTGGGTCTAATTCTCCGAGCAGCTGTACCGCTGGGATCAATAATGCCTCCCTGCCTGAAAGCCTTTCATGGACATCCATTCGGGTTATCTCGTTCAAAACCTCGTGGCTGAACACACCATACTGTGATTCTTCATCTATAACCCCAGCGTCGACAGCCAGTTCAGCTAATTTGGATTTTAAGTTACGCATTGTCTCAATGTTTTCACTGTACTCAATGTCTAGATAATCCCTCAACGACTCGACTAACTCTGGGTTATCTGAGAAAACATTCACATCAGCCAGCGTCTCCAGCGTAGAGATCAGATCACCTATAACGCCACTATCTCCCTCGCGAAGCCTGAGCATAATCTTTGCAATGATCTTCGGATCATTTGGCCAAGTCTGCTTCGCTTTTACTCTGTTATCACTGTCTACCGCGTAAATCCCCGTTAAAGTTTCAATCAAATATAGCTGCATCATTGTATTCTCCGAACCTTTATCAATGGCTTTGTTGAGTACGTAGGAGAGAGTTGTCTAAATTAAGCTTAGCCGTCGAAATCTCTGGACTAAGGCTTCGTAACCCTCTCATGAACGCTGCGGGTGTTCTTGGAATGAGCCCCCTTATTCTGAAGCGTATTTATGACTCTGGAGCAGGCGCTGTAATAAGTAAAAGCATAGGACCCGAGCCGAGAAGAGGGCACTCTAACCCGACGCTTGTAAGAGTTGATTGTGGAGCCCTTAACGCAATGGGTCTGCCTAACCCTGGTGTTGAATATTATTCAGAGGAGATTAAGACAATCAAGAAGATGGGAGTACCCATTGTTGCAAGCTTCTTTGGGGGAAGTATGCATGAGTTCGCTGACGTTGCCAATCAACTATCTACGGCGGGAGCAGACGCCTTGGAGCTCAACGCCAGCTGCCCGAATGTGGCGGATGAGTTGGGTATGTTAGCCGCTGACGCTGAAAACGTTGAGAAGGTTACTGCTGCTGTAAGAGATGAGACGAAACTTCCTTTATTCGTAAAGCTCAGCCCAAATGTCACGGATATTAAAAACATAGCTTTGGCCGCTGAGCGAGGAGGCGCAGATGCAATTACCGCTGTTAACACCTTGAAGGGCATGGTGATTGACATCAACTTGAGAAGACCCGTGCTAGCGAATATTACAGGTGGATTGAGTGGTCCAGCAGTGAAGCCGGTTGCCCTACGATGCGTTTGGGAGGTAGCGCAGTCTGTAAACATCCCAGTAATTGGATGCGGCGGCATAACATGTGGCAAAGATGCCATCGAGTATTTCCTAGCAGGTGCCTCAGCCCTAGAGATTGGAACCGCGGTCATGACTTACGGAATCGGAGTCTACAAGGAGATTGCAGATGGTATTGCGGAGTATATGGAAGAAAATGGGTTCAGTCAGATAGCGGAAATGGTTGGTCTAGCACAGCAGAGTGGACGTTCAGGAGATGGAGAAGCATGCACGGGAATGACGAGATAAGGACAGTAATAGTATTGGATGTAAGACGGGAAGCCGTTGATATATGCACCATCTATTTCAAAGACGAGCTCGTCCGCACCGCACAGCCAGGCCAATACATCATGGTCTGGGTGCCAGGAGAAGATGAGATACCCATGTCAATATCCACCATCGAGCAGAACGGGTTATCCAGCATAACCGTACGTAAGGTAGGGTCAACCACTGAGATACTAGACTCCATGACGCCGGGAACCAAGATAGGAATAAGAGGACCATATGGAAATAACTATGAGCCCATAGGTGAAAACCCGCTGATAGTGGCGGGTGGGTCAGGTGCAGCCAGTTTGCTGCCCCTTGTAAAGGTGTTTCTTAAGAAGGGAGTTAAGCCTACATTCATTTTAGGTGGGAGAAGCAGCGATCAGCTCCTATTCGAGGATGTTCTCGTTGATCTTCTCAGAGAGAACCTCGTGATATCAACCGATGACGGCTCAATGGGCTACAATGGTTACGCTTCAGGGTACGCAGCTTTATTGATGTCTGAGAACAAATATGATCACGTCTATACTTGTGGACCCGAGTTGATGATGGCCAAGGTTTTCTACGAAGCAGAAAAATACGGTTTGGACATACAGGCTAGCCTTGAGCGCTATATCAAATGCGCCGTCGGGTTATGCGGTAACTGCGCAGTTGGCCCATACAGAGTGTGTAAAGATGGTCCCATCTTTAATACCGAGATGTTGAAGGAGATCAGAGACGAGTTCGGAGTCAGTATGATGGATGCCTCCGGCGCCAAGGTTCGTGTAAATCACTAGATATTTCAATCCATTTCACTTCTTTTAGGTATGCCAGTTCGCTCAGTTAGGCGTCGCTATCTATGGATTCATTTTGAAACAGATATGAAGTTGAATGAATCTCACATTAACAAGTTGATTGAGGATAAGATACATTTCCTCTATGGAGTTAACGGGTTTGTTGAGATGAACTATAGACATATCGAATTTTTCCCCGATAAAAAAGACGCCATAATAAGATGTAGCCATAACAAGTTAAACGAGATGAGAGCGACTCTAGCTAGCATCAAAGAGGCTGATGGAAATCCATGCAGAGTAGATGTGAAGCTTGTTTCTGGAACAATTAAGGCTTTGAAAAAGCGGATTAGCTAGAATTTTAACTCATTCGCTTATGGCTTAGAAACAGCATCGTGATTACTGTTCGATACATAATTGATATTAACTTGAATACAAAAAAACTCGTGGCATTATTGTTCACATCAATATGTATCGTTCTCGTATTCCAGCAACTTACACTAAATACGAAAACCGCTGTTATCATCGATTCAATAGCATCCGACCCCAACTTCAAGAAGAATTCAATTGAAATATTAACAAAAAATGGCTTCACGATCCAGTATATCTCAGGCAAGAATGTCACAGTCGAATCCCTGAAGAACATACCGGTGAAAAAAGACCTATACATATTCAGGGTTCACAGTACATGCATCAATAACCATACATGGATATTCACTGGTGAAAAATACAGAGCAGACTCATACCCAATTCTCCAGCTAATCGACTTAATCCATAAAGCAAAGCCCAGCCTAGAATCAGGATACTATTTCTGCATCAGCCCAGACTTCATCCAAGAATATAACAGAGGAAGCTTCAAGGATGGAGCTATATTGATGATGGGCTGCGAGGGATTGTCATCAGATGATCTGGCTGAGGCTTTCTGCTCTCAAGGAGCCGTGGCTTATGTGAGCTGGAATGGAAATGTTTGCCTTCAGCACACCGATAAAGCATTTATAACTCTAATAGACGCCCTCTGCACAAGGAAACTATCCATATCCGAGTCAATCGCATACACTGAGGCCATAATCGGAGACGACCCCATCTACTACTCAGCATTAAAATACTATCCAGAGGAGCATGGATACCTTAAAGTATCATAAAACACTGCAAAAGCAGAAGTATTTTTATTCAAGCACCGATTGTTTGGGTGGTAGAACGCACAGTTAGCGAATGCTACGAGTGCAAAATAGGCGAAAAAGAAAATGATAATCCCTGTTCGGTGCTTCTCATGTGGAAAAGTCATAG
>CAYTVK010000034.1:0-14358 GCA_964441725.1 uncultured Candidatus Bathyarchaeia archaeon
CCCCTGCTTTGGCGGAGGAATATTACTCTGGCTTCCTGCGGGAGGTGGTGGAGGTACATTATTGTATTGTGGCGGCGGTGGAGGCGTAGCTGTCTGATGAGAAGCCTCTGCACCGGGCGGTGGTGGGGGTGGAGGAGGGGAGACTGATTTCTGCTCTGCCCGTTCGATCCTCGTCCCGCAATTCGGACAGAACTTCTGGTTCTCCTCAACATCTGCTCCACAGTTACTGCAAAACGTCATATAGTTCAGATCAATGCGTAAGCAAGGCGTTTTAAAAAATTATCTATAATCGAAGCAAACGCTCAAAATAATCAACAATCAGCTCATGGATCGGGATACCAGTAGTATCCATCAACGCCTTATACCCCGGATAACAATTCGCCTCAATCACCATAGGCGCTCCATCCTCACGGGGAAGAATATCAAGCCCAGTAATATTAAGCCCAACAGCCTCAGCCACCCTCACAGCCAACTCATCATAAACATCATCCTCAAAAGGCTCAGCGTGACCACCAACAGCCACATTATACCGGAAATCCTCAAGATTCGACCTAGCCTCACGACCTACAACCACGCCATCGATAACGAAACACCTCACATCATATCCCTTATTCGGCACAAACTCCTGAAGATAAAAAACACCCCCACCGAACTCACGAATATACCACAACAAGTACTGAGTAAGATCCGCATCACTCCTAATCTTACTATGCTTTTTAACTCCAGTCCCCCGGCTTAAACAAATAGGCTTCAAAACCACCTCACGACCCTCACCAAGAAGTCGGGAAGCAAACCTTGTAGCAGCCTCAATATTCTCAGTGATCAAAGTCTCAGGATGAGAGACCCCCAGCTTGTTCAACTGCAGCGTCAAATGCTCCTTACTATAATTCAACATAGAAGCCACGGGGTTAACCACAACACCCGTCTCCTCAAGCTGCCTGAGAATCAGCAGACGATGAACAAGCTCAAAAGTACTACCCCTATGAAGCATATTACTTGGAACATAACTCAACTGATAACCAGACTCAAAATCAGGCAAACTGATATCCCAAGGAGCAAGATAATCAACATCATATCCTCTATCAAGCAACTCCTTACGAACCAGCCCAGTCTCCCCAGTGGCCGGGTTATCAGTAAATATGAGCATACTCATTTGTACATACTGAAAGAAGCTCTTATCGATTAACCCTTTTCATCGGATTCTGAACTAATTATGAAAAACGTTTAAAAACAGTAACCATGCCATCAGTAGCAATCAACTAGGTAGAGGTCAACCCATGTCCCTAAGCATAAACAGCCAGAGCCCCATCCGGATGCCAGTAAGCCCACTACAAATGCTACTGCTAATCCAACTCGACAGGGGCCCAAAATACGGCTACGAGATGCTAAAAACCCTAAAAGACGAGTTCGAGGGAACATGGGAACCCAAGACAGGCACAGTCTACCCCGCACTCAAGAGCCTCGAGAAAAAAGGATACATCGAGACCCAGACAAGAGACGAGACAGACTACTACGTGATAACAGACGAGGGAAAACAGATATTCGAGTTAATGCTACGCCACCTCCAAGACTCCATCGACTTTAGCATCAAATACATCTCAGTAGTATTCAAGTGGCTCACAAACGAGAGAAAACAAGGCGCCCTAGAACTCATGCAAAGACTAACAGAAAAAGAACAACTAATGTCACAGTCGTTACTAGGCGAATTCACAGAAAACATCGATACGGATATTAGAGAACCATTCCTCAAAGAGATCAAAAAAATATCCCAAAACAGGCTCAAAATGATAAACAAGCTAATGGAGGAGACAAAGTGACAGAGTACATCGTGGAAACCACAAACCTGAGAAAAACCTACATGTCAGGCGGCAGACCCCTCGAAGTACTCAAAGGAGTAAACCTCGAAGTCCAGCGGGGAGAATTCATGGCCATCATGGGACCCAGCGGCTCAGGGAAAAGCACACTACTCAACATGATAGGCGCACTGGACAGACCCACAGCCGGCGAGGTACACATAAACGGCGTAAACATCAACAAGCTCAACGACAACCAAGTAGCAGATCTCAGAAACCGAGAGATTGGGTTCATCTTCCAGTTCTTCAATCTCATCCCACGAATGGACGCCCAAGCAAACGTCGAACTACCCATGGCCATAGCAGGCGTCAACAGAGGAGAACGCCACAGAAGAGCCAAAGAACTACTAAAACTCGTCGGACTAGCTGACAGAGCCGACCACAAACCAAGCCAACTCAGCGGCGGAGAACAACAACGAGTAGCCATAGCGAGAGCCCTCGCAAACGAACCCAACATACTGCTAGCAGACGAGCTCACAGGAAACCTAGATAGCAGAACAGGGGCAGAGATAATGCACCTGCTAAGAAGACTCAACGAGGAAGAGGGAAAAACCTTCATCCTGATCACCCATGACCCCGCGGTGGGTCAACAAACAGACCGTCTCATCAGCTTCAAAGACGGCGTAATCGAAGGAGAAAAAATACTCAAGGACTTGATATAAATGAGAACAAAACAAAGGTTCACAGTCACACTCGCAGTAATCATCTTAATCATGATACAGGCAATGCCTGCATCCGGGGATAACTCGCCTATATTGCAGGTTAGCACACAAAACATCTATCTGAAGGCTGGTAGCGAAAATAATATCAAATTAGTGTTAAAAAACACCGGGGACTACAAGATATACGATATTGAGGCTTTTCTATCATCACAAGCACCTGGATTAACGGTTATCACGAAGGCGGATCAGGTTATTAATGAGATTGAGGCAGGCAGATCAAAAAGTTATGAACCAACATTGTATGTTGACCAGTCGGTGGCTCTTGGAGCATACAGTCTCTCTTTAACAGTAACATATGGTAGATCAGGAGTAGCTTCGAAAGATACCATTACAGTCCCAGTGGGCGTAGTGGTATCGGAGGCTTATACACCGAAAATAGTGTACAATCCATCACTCGCGGATACAGCGGTTAAATCAGGGATGTTAAACAGCATCCAGTTTAACTTTGTTAATGTATGGGACAAGCCAGTTGAACAACTAGAAATTGTTCTAAACTCACCTTCAACAAGCATTACGCTTCAGGATGGTATACTTACCAGAATAGACACTGTAAATGCAGGAGAAGCATTCTCAATAAACTCAACTGTTGCGGTGATAGAGGGGACACCTCTCGGAACATACGCCATAACTGGTACTGTCTCATATGTGGATGAGGATGGCGTGAGATATCACCAAAGCCTCTCTCTGCCAATCAACGTCGCGTCAGCAGCTGCAGTAAGGACCACCACTATTACAATTGAGGAAATGAAAATCGTTGAGGACAGTGTCTTGCCCGGCGACGTTTTCACCGTTGAGTTAACAGTCAAGTGCTCTGGAGCGGACGCAAATGACCTGTTAAGCAGTCTAAGCTTCCCGGCGACAAGTCCGCTTTCGCCCATGAGTCCATCAATAATCAGCCTCGGAGACCTAGGAGCAGGAGAGACCACGAAAGTAACTTACAATCTTCTAGCCTCAGGCGATATATCTGCAGGGCAGTACCCTGTGATGGCTACTATAAGCTACACCAATAACAAGGGGGTTCCAAAGACCATCACCGAGACTCTGACAGTTTTGGTAAGTGGCCTAATAGACTTCAAATTACTGGATACTCCTGCTGGTACAGTTGCTCAGGGTGAGAGCAAGGTGCTTGAAGCGGATCTGTTGCTTGTTGGTACAGAGAGTGTGCAGTTTGTATCCGTTGGAGTTGTGGATGATAATGTTGTTAAACGTGTTAGTGGGAGCGATGAGTATATCGGCGCGGTGGATCCGGATAGCCCGATTCCATTTTCTTTGAACTATAAGGTTGACGCGAGTGCGCCAATTGGGACCCACACGCTTACGCTTAATGTTACATACAGGGATCATCTGAACAAGGAACATGAGCAACGGGTTGGGTTTAACATTGACATCGGGAAAGCGGCAAGTAATACTCCTCAGCCTCAGCAGAACAATTTATGGGTCTGGATCAGGAGATTACTTGGACTAGGGCCATAGTGATGCCTCCGTGAATCCCCTTGATATTTTTCTAATAGCCAGCAATGGTTTAAAGGAACGTAAGTTTAGGTTCGCACTGAATCTAGTGGGGATTCTTATTGGGTGCGCTGCGATAACGGGGTTAATTAGTATGACACAGGGGCTTCAGACCAGTGTCACGGGTCAGTTGAATGTTTTTGGCCCTAGTAATCTGATTGTTGTTCCTGGGGATATTACTCAAGGTCCAACGATCACAGGTGCGTCATTAAACTGGCGAGACGTGGATATAGTTAAGAGAGTTGAGTATGTGAAGGGTGTTACCCCAATAATCGCAAATAAGCTGGCTGAATACACTATAAAGGGTAGGTATTTCAGGACCGATGTTTATGGGGTCGAGAAGGAGTATAAGGAGCTTAATCCCAACACCGAGCTGGCGTCTGGTAGGAATTTTGTTCAATCCGACGCGGCTGTTGTAATCGTTGGCTCTAACATCGCCAAGCCACTGGATCTTGATGAGCCGATTGTTAAACTTGGGGACAGGATCAAGATCAAGGCCAGTGTTAACGGTGATGAAAAAGAGATTACTCTTAGGGTCATTGGGATTCTTAAGGAGACTGGGAGCAGTTTTGGAGCTAATCTTGATGACTCCATCTCTATCCCGTTGAAGACTGCTGAGCAGTTTTATGAGATCGGTGGCGAGTTTAGTTATTTGCTCGCTCAGGCAGTTAGTATCGATGACGTGAATAAAGCTGCGGATGGTATTAGGGAGAAGCTGGGGGATAGAGTGACAGTGGTTACAGCTGCATCTGCTCAGGAACGAGTGGATTCAATTCTTGGGACTATTCAGGCGGTTCTTGGGGGGATAGCTGGAATCAGTCTCGTAGTGGCTGGTGTGGGAATCGTCAACACCATGACTGTAAGTGTTTTAGAGAGGACTAAGGAGATAGGCACCATGAAGGCTCTAGGCGCAAAGAGCCTTGAGGTTTTAATGATGTTTCTAACTGAGGCTTTGCTCACTGGGCTGATCGGCGGGATCATAGGGGCTGGTTTCGGTTTCTTGCTGGCCCAGATTATAGGAAGATTCATAGACTTACCCACGTCTAGCTCATTGATATTGGGGATGGAGGTAGTCTTGTTCGCAATTGTGACTAGCGTCACATCTGGTTTATACCCGGCTTACAGGGCGTCTAACATGAACCCAGTGGAGGCGTTGAGACATGAGTGATGAGAAACCGGGATTTATTGGACAGTTTGCCGGGGTATTGTACAAGCCCCGTATGATTTTCAGCTCGATTGATGAGAGTGACCTCACGAAGGGTCTCATCGTAATGATAGTGATGGTGCTTCTTGCATCTTATAGCAGCTCTATATACATTGGGAAGATATCTCTCACGGTCTTGTCGCCTCAGCTTGAAGGAGTTGATACCAGCCAGATTGAGGGAACCATGGGGATATTCGCTGGAGTAGGAGCGGGTATAACCATAATGATTGGCTGGGTTGCGGCTACGCTTCTTCTTCATGGACTGGGGAAGCTAAGCGGAGGAAGCGGCTCTATGAAACGTTTCTTCGCAATGCATGGGTTCGCCTCTGTTCCCACCTTGTTTAACCAGATTCTACGGATAGCGGATTCATCGATACTAGATTCAGCGACGCTCTCCAGCTATTACGTGAATTATAGGGATATCAGTAACAAGGCCTTGAAGGCGCTGCTAGGCACTAATCTGGTGAATATATGGGAGCTTGCAACGATCGCCTTGTTGGTGATCGCTGTGGAGGAGAACTATGGGATGAGCAGATCGAGGGCGATAATGATAGTGCTGGTGCCCAGCGTTGTCTATTTCATCATTAACTATTTCACGGCTTAACCCATAATTCTATTTTATCTGAAACCTATTTTACTCTATGAGACCAGTTGAACGTGTTTTAGGAGATATCTACAGTAGTACGGCTCCGCTGGATTTGGTGGTGGAGCTTTGTGATGAGTATGATTCACGGTGGCCTGGCAGTGGAATGGATAAGGCTAGCTGCGATTATATGGCTGAGAAACTCAGGGAGTATGGGTTTGATGATGTTCATATTGAGAGGTTCAGTATTCCGGGGTGGATCAGGGGCTCAAGCAGCCTTATGGTTACTGAGCCAAAGAACAAGAAGATTGATTGTATCGCGCTTCCCATGAGCAGCGAGGGAGTTGTTGAGGCTGAGCTGATCTACCTCAGCGCTGGCTCAGTAGAGGTCTATGAGGAGCGTAAGGATGAGATCGAGGGTAAGATCGTTATGGTTAACAGCGGTAACCCGCGGGGAATGATGCGATATCTTCACAGAAGTGAGAAGTATCAGAGAAGTGTCTTGGCTGGTGCCGCGGGGTGGATATTTATGAATCATTACCCCGCGTATGGTCCACCCACTGGTGGTGTCAGCCCCATTATTCCGGCTATCGGGGTGAGCTATGAGGACGGCATGTATCTTGCCCGGATGCTTGAGAGGAAAGGTAGGGTGAAGCTGAGGCTTGAAACCAGGTGCAGGAATCTTGATGTGGATACTTGGAACGTTGTGGCTGATTTGAGGGGGACAGCTGGTGGTGATGCGTGGCTTGTTTACGGCGCTCATTATGAGGGACATGATATCGCTGTTGGTGCATTGGATGACGCCACTGGTGCCGCTGTTGTGATGGAGCTGGCTAGGACTCTTGTGAAGGAGAGGGAACATTTGGCGAATAATCTCAGGTTCATACTTTTCGGTGCAGAGGAGATCGGCTTGTTTGGGAGCAGAGCATACTGTAAGGCGCATCCTGAGTTTATGGAGAAGATACGTTTCATGATGAACTTTGACGCCGCTGGTAGAGCGGGTAGGCAGGGAATCTGTCTCCATGGGTGGCCGGTTCTTGAGCCGTTGTTTAGGGAGATCATTGATGAGATCGGTGTTGATCTTCCGCTGTGGAGTCAAGTTGGCCCCTACAGTGATCATTGGCCTTTCCTGCTTCAGGGGGTTGCTACGGCTACTATGGGTGACCCTGATGAGGCGGCTAAGCGTGGTGGCCGCGGCTTTGGGCACACCAAATTTGATACAGTGGATAAGGTGGATCTCAGGGCGATGCGCGAATGTGCCGGTAACGCCGCGGTGGCTGCGTTCAAGATATTGAATATGGATTCGTGGCCATACGAGCAGAGAACACAGGTGGAGATCGATGGGATAGTGGATAAGGCAGGTATCCATGAGACGGTTCGGCTTGGGGTCAAGCTCAAGGAGTATCTTGAAGAGAGAAAGGATATTCTTTGCCCAGAGACCCTTGTTTATCTTGAGAGGCTTTCAGGTAGCTGGGAGGAGGTAATTTAGGGGCGTATTATCCCCATTTCGTCTCTGTATTCTATTTTTGTGTCGTATAGTTTGCTGAGTCTGGTCATGTTTTCTATGATGTGTTTCGCCTGTTCGCCGTATGCTCTGTGGGGTATGCCTGCTGTTGTCCGCTGTTCCATGAGGGGCTTCTCTTTATCCATGTCTAGCTGAATTGGTATCAGTCTGATTTCCTTGAGGTCTTTGTCATCGTAGTCAAGTTCCGCGACTATACTCTCCCAGTATGCCTGATCTTGGAAGAACTTGCTCGGTGGCTTTTCGCGTGTCATATAGAGCTCGACGGTGGTGAATTCACTGTCAAGTCCCCATAACTCGTAGAGGTCGGCTGGTTGCCTTCGTGCCAGTGTGCTTTGGAAGATGTAGTTACCGAGGCTGTAGAAGATGGGTTTCCCTTTATAGATCTCGATGCCTCTGAGGATGTGCGGTCCGTGGCCCATGTAGATGTCTACGCCTGCGTCGATTACTTGATGGGCTATGTCTACCAATGCTTTGAGGGTGATCTCTTTTTCTCTGTAGCCTGATGGTGGTTGTACTTCTTCGTAGTGGTCGTGGAGGCTGAAGAGTACCCAGTCACTGAGCTGTTTGGCGTCCCTGACAGCTTGGAGGTTTTCCTCTAGGTCTTCTGGGTGGGGGATGTACTCGCGCTTTGTTGTCTCGTCTGGTATGAATTTCTGTCCTCTTACTGGGAAGTTGAAGCCTTCCTCGTGCTCTGCGGGGAGAAGCCCGAGGTTTGACGCTATTGATTTGAGTTTCTCGTAGTCTCCCTGATCCAGATGATATGTTGGCGTGAGCCTCATAGAGTTTACTCCGGGTCTTCCAATGACGTCTTTTCGCGCGTGTCCTGCGAGCCCCAGTTCCCATGTGGTGGCGGAGATTAGGCTGACTATTCCTTTACCGGTCTCCATATAGGCTGGTTCCCTTGCCTCAGCCAGATTCATTCCTGCGCCAGCATGGTGGATTCCGGCTTCGTCGAGGTATCTTGATGTCGCGGTCATGCCGCCCTCTGTGTAGTCCATTGCGTGGTTGTTGGCTCTGCTTACTATGTTGAAGCCCTGTTTTTTCACATCTTGCGCTACATTGGGGTCTGCTTGTCCATAGGCGTCGTATTTTCCGTCGCCGATGGGGTAGCCCTCGAATGCGTGGATGGCTATTTCGAGGTTCATGAATGCTATGTCCGCGGATTGTATGTGGTCGAAGATGGCTTTTACGTCATCTTGTTCCTTGTATTGGTATATGCAGCGGGCTTGGAATGCGTCGCCCGCTAGGAAGAAGGATGTTTCCTTTGCCAATTTGAGTCAATGAATCGTGGTGAGTGTGCATAAACCCTTTTCGATGATTTGTGGAAACTGGTAAATTGGTTTGAGTGTTTGTTAGTCTATGGTTTCAATAGTTGACCTGGGTGATGTGGTTGATTCTTTAGGTGATGCTTGGAGTCCTGTTGATGTTGCTCGTGTAAATGATCAGGTGGTTAGAGCTGCCTTGTTTCTTGGGAAATATCATTGGCATAAGCATGAGGAGGAGGATGAGTTATTCTTCGTCTACAGTGGCTCAATTCGCATCAATGTGAAGGATCATGAGGCTATTCAGCTAGAAAAAGGTCAATTATGTGTGATTCCGAGGGGGGGTTATGCATAAGCCTGAGTCGGATGTGCCGAGCGTTGTTCTGCTCTTTGAGCCAGCCGTTTTGAAGAGCAGAGGGGATTAAATTTTTGGGATCGTGAATGTGAAGGTGGAGCCTTTTCCTTTTCCCTCTGACTCAGCCCACGTCTTTCCGTTGTGAAGTTCTATGATTCCTTTGCAGATGGCTAATCCGAGCCCTGTTCCACGTTGGATATCCGGGTATATGATGTCTGGGAAGGGTGTGAATAGTTTCTCCATGTTATCCTGCTCGATTCCTCGGCCTTGATCGGTTACCGCGAATTCTATTTCTGATGGTTTTTCGTTTATGGTTAGTGTGATCGTTGTGTTGTTGGGTGAGTATCTTGAGGCGTTTGAGATTAGGTTGATGAGAACTTGATGTATACGCAGTTTATCCAGTGGGATCGTTTTGGATTGTATATGACTTTGGACATCAAGGACTTGCTTCTTCTCCCTGATGAGTGGAAGTATCTCCTGCTGAACATCAGTGATTAACTCTTCAATGTTTGATGGCGTTATCTCGATGCTCATTTTATTGCTCTCGATCCTTTGGAGGTCGAGGAGGTCATTTGTCAGGTACTCTAATCTGTCTAGGTTTCTCTCCATTACGCTAAAGTAGTAGAGGGTTTTCTCGTCGCCCGTCTTCTTCAGGGATTCGCCTATTATCTCAGAGTATCCTTTGATGCTTGTTAGTGGTGTTCTTATCTCGTGGGTGGCTGTGGCTATGAACCGGGTCTTGATCTGGTCCATCTCGTTAGCTCGTTCCAGTTTTACATGCTCTTCGATGAGTTTCTGCTGCGTCTCAAGATATTCTTTTCTCGTCTGTATGCGTTCCATGGCGGATGCTACATGTTGGGCCAGTAGCTCTACGAGCTGCTTGTCTTCGTTTGTATAGTAGTCGTATGTAGTGTCCTCGATGTTGATTACAGCCACAGCTTGGTTGTTTATCATTACTGGGACTGCCAGCTCGGAATTGGTTAATCGTTCTGAGCCGAGGAAATCTGATTCTTCACTCGCGTTTTTAACAATGATTGTTCTCTTTTCCCGCGCTACTCTGGGAGTTATGCCGGGGCCGTTGAGGTCAAGTTTCCATCCAAGGGATGGGAATCCAAGGGTTAGTATTGTGTTCAGTTTGTCGGGTTCGACTATCTGGAATGAGGCGAACTTGCAGTTAAGTATGTTTTTCAGTATGTTGAGTGTGATTTGTGATATTTCTTCTATCGTGGTGCTTGTTCCAAGTTTGCTCGCGTGCTCGTGGAGGGCTTTGAGGTTTTCACGGTATACAATCTGTGGGGTGATGTCTCTTGTTGAGCCGTGGAGGACTATTATCTTCCCAGTATTATCGTATATTGGTGAGTACCACTCTTCAGCGTATTTGATGTCCCCGTTTTTATGTTGGAACTTGAAAAAGGCTTTACCCGGCTTTAGTGTGCTATTGTTTGCTTTCTCATCGATCTCGTTTATTATATGACGGTCTTCAGGGACTATATGATGCAGTGCGAATTCTGGATCATCCAACAGTTGATCTTGTGAAAACCCAAATACGTTCTCAATGGCCGAGTTTACATAGGTATATCCCTTATCTAGATAGTAGATCCAGACCATATCCTGTGAGTTTTCAGTGAATTGAGTGAACTGGGTTTCCTGCTCTAATATCCTGTTGAGGTTGTTAAGTCTCTTGATAGCGTCGGCAACGTGAATTGCTAGTATTTCGAGGAATATCGCATCTTGATCTGTGAATCGGTTATACTCTGTGCTCTCAACATTCAGTACGCCTATGGATTCCCCGTCAACAATAATAGGAGTAGTTAGCTCTGATCTTGAGGTGGGATACTCAGCGAAGGGTTTATCGGTCTCAGGGTCGTGAATTTGATAGTATCCTTCGTCACTTGATAGGTCGTTTACTAGCATCGTTTTTTGTTGTTTGAATGCACGTATAGTCACCCCGTTACTATCCAGTGGTACTCCTGTTCCGATGGGTAGGTTGAGGGCAGTAACCTGTTTTAGGAAGTCATCATTTCTCATTAATATATCAAAGGTTCCGAATCCTAAGACACGGTCCATAACATCCAGAGTTATCCTGTATACATCACCACGGGTATCCGCGTCTTGGAGGAGGCTTGCGTGCCTGTGAAGCTCAAGGATGGTGTTTTCAAATGAGACATTCCTTGTGAGATCCTCAGTGAGTATAGCGAGTCCATCATTTACCTTGAATGCAGTGATCTTTATGTAATCAGAGCCCTCCTCAGTTGAAGCAAGGTTATAGATTACGGGTTTCCCTGTTTCTAGGACCTTTAAATAGGATTCATATCGGGGAGAGCCTCTGAGACTCGGGAATACGTCTAGCATATGTTTGCCTAGATAGTCATCGAAGCTGCTTCCTCGTCTATCCAGTAGCGTCTTGTTGACGTACTGATATCGTAGGTCTTTATCGAGTATCGCAAAACCATCGCTTATTGAGTTCAAAAAATAATCAAGATATCTTGCACGCTTCTCCTCAGGGAGACTGAGCAGCCATTCTAGGTTCTCGGCTAGGTTTTGCATACATAATTCACTTGATGCTTCAATAAATCAGTTTGTTAAACAAAATTACATTGGATTGAAGGTTTTATATCCGTAAATACGGGGGTATGATGCGGAGAAGATTTTGAAGAACCCATACTTAGAAGTTGATAAGAAGATCATGGGGGAGATATACACAAGCTCCGAGCCCATGGATAACCTAGAGATCCTCTGCGATGTCTATGGAAGCAGATTCCCCGGCCTATCCGGAGATAAGAAAGCTGTGGATTACATCGTTGAGAAGTTTAAGAAGTATGGCTGTGAGAACGTTCACGCCGAGGAGTTCACCATCGCTGGGTGGAAGCGTGGACCAGCCACATTGGAGATAGTTAGCCCAATCAAGAAGAGCTTTGATGTAATCAGCCTGCCTCACAGCATAGGCGCTGAGGTTGAGGGAGAACTCACATTCATTGGACCAGGCTCAATAGCAGATTACACCGAGGAGAAGATCAAAGGTAAGGTCTTGATGGTGACCTCTGAGATGCCCCCTGATATGAAGAGGATGCTGCACCGTAGCGAGAAGTTTATGCGCAGCGTCATGGCGGGAGCAACTGGCTGGATATTCATGAATCACTACCCTGCCTACGGGCCACCCACCGGAGGCATCAACCCAGTGATACCCGCCATAGGTATCTCCTATGAGGATGGAACATTCTTGGCCCGGCTATTGGAGCGCGAGGGAAAGGTGGTTGTAAAGATCAAGACCACTGACAAAAACCTCGACCTCAATACATGGAATGTAATAGGCGACGTTACGCCGGATAAGCCAGTGGATGATGAGTATGTAGTAGTTGGCAGTCACTTGGATGGCCACGATATCAGTCAGGGAGCCGTTGACCCTGCGAGCGGAGCAGTTACTGTGATGGAGATAGCGAGAAACCTCTGCATGGTCAAGGACAAGCTCAAGCGGAGAGTAAGGTGTATGACCTTCGGCGCTGAGGAGATAGGTCTCTATGGTAGCTACGCATATGCCGCTAAGCACAGTGATGAGCTTGATAAATGCAGGTTCATGCTGAATCTTGATGCAGCGGGTGGCGAGGGAAAGAAGGGGTTGAACATCCATGATTTCCCCGAGATCGCTAAACTCGTCAAGAAGTGGGAGAGTGAGATGGTTGCCGAGATACCCACGAAGCAGGGGGTCAGCCCATACAGTGACCATTGGCCGTTCTTCATCAAGAGCGTGCCATGTGCTAGCAACAGTGACCCCACTCAGACTAGGACAGGCAGGGGATACGGTCACACGAGGTATGATACCTTGGATAAGGTTGACATTAAGTACCTGCATCTGGCCGCCGCTAACCATACGAGGGTGCTCTTCAGGGTTGCCAACGATGATGAGTGGAAGCCGAGTAGGAAATCCAAGGAGGAGATTGAGAACTTCATCAAGGAGCAGGGATACGACAAGACCGTTGCCCTCGCAGACCAGATGAGAGAGTATATCAAGCAGAACTACAAGGTTATCCACCCAGAGACGAGGCTGTGGATGGAGCGGGGCGGAGCCTGGTAGGCTCACCTCATTTTATTTAATCTGAACCATACATCTGCATTATGAAATAGAGTGTGGTTTATCCAATCCTTTTATTTCATAACCGACGCAGATAGATGAGATACTATAATTGAGCACCACAGAGAATTATGATGTAGTCGTCGTAGGCGCAGGGGTAAGCGGATTATTATCAGCCCTAGCCCTCTCGAAGGAGGGAAAAAGTGTCCTAGTCTTGGAGAAGGAGAACTACATTGGAGGAGTATGCCGATCATATCAGTATCAGGGGTATACTGTTGACACTGGTCCGCATATTATCACTCGGCTTGACTCAGGCCCATTGAAGGTGCTCATAAACAAGTACTTTGACTTGGTCCCATACTTCGTTCCCTTTGGAAGATACTATCTGCGGATTAACAGGCAGGTGAAGGCTTTCCCTTGGAGCGTAAAAGACTGGATGACGTTTGATCTGCTGCCTATTGAGGATCGTTCCCTTCTGATGAAGGCTATCTTTGACATCGCGTACATGATCAACACCGGGGTGGACATGACCAGAGTCAGCATACAGGAGATAACGCCAAAGAGCCTCTCACCTGTCTCGTTTGCGTTTCTCGACTACTTATCATACTTCATGTTGGGCACAGGACCCGAGAACGCCCCCGTGTCCAGATTCATAGATAGGAAGAACTACAAGACCGAGAAGCCCAAAGAGGAAAACGGGTTCAGCTTCCCATACATGGGCAGGGTTTACAATATGCTCATCGGTGGAAGACCCACGGATCAGTATTACCCTAGGGGTGGTATCCAGAAGATAGTTGACTCTTTGGCTTATTCGATACCCAAGAACGTCGATATTCATCTTGGGGAGGAGTTGCTCAAGGTCAGGACAGAGAGGGTTAGAAAGAGACATGAATCCATTGAGAGGGTGAATGGAGTCATCACGAACGTAGGTGAGTATGATACAGATACTGTGGTTTACTCCGGGTACGCAACTGAGATTCCCAGACTTTTTGAGCAAGGGTTATCTCAAGACTATGTTGAAAAGCTGAATAAGATCGAGAAAGTTAACAGCCTCTCGGTCTGGCTGGGGTTGAATGAGCCGATTTTCAGGGATGAGGGCAGCGAGATGTGGGTTAGCACAAGCCCTGACACGTTCCACACATGGATGATACCTACATCCAACTATGATTCATCCTTGGCGCCAAAAGGCAAACACTTGGTTGGCTTCGCCTTCATTGTACCCAGTGGAATGAGTTTGGAGAATGCCAAGACGAAGGCAAAGCATACGTTATTCAGC
>CAYTVK010000035.1:0-6775 GCA_964441725.1 uncultured Candidatus Bathyarchaeia archaeon
GAACGCTGAAGCCAAAGCGTTGAGTGTATCGGAGAGTTACCCAGACTCCGTGATAATTGGAGCTGACACCATTGTTTATCTTGATGAAATTTTCATGGGAAAACCCTCGAATCATAAAGAGGCTAAAAGCATGCTCCAGTTACTCTCTGGGAAAACCCATCAAGTCTTTTCAGGTGTCGCGGTTCTAGAAACAGCATCTGGTGCAATGCACTCTGGTTTTGATGAGACACTTGTATGTTTCAAGGAGTTGAGCGTGAAATCGATTGATGAATACGTTGCATCAGGTGAACCGCTAGATAAGGCT
This sequence comes from uncultured Candidatus Bathyarchaeia archaeon, assembly GCA_964441725.1. Taxonomy (GTDB): domain Archaea; phylum Thermoproteota; class Bathyarchaeia; order TCS64; family TCS64; genus RBG-16-57-9. The sequence continues at coordinate 305 of CAYTVK010000035.1, forward strand.
GGAGCCTATGCGATTCAAGGTGGAGGCGAAGTTTTTGTGAAAAACATAGTAGGTTCTTGGAGTAATGTTGTCGGATTGCCTTTGGAGTTACTTGAAAAGTTGTTACGAGCTGTCAGGGGATGACGAAATTTTCCACGTTCTTTTTTAACCTCTTTTTTTGTATTTAATCTTTGAAGCTGGATTATTTAGTATTTGATTTCCTATATAGCCATATATAATCTCCATAAATTAGTCTTTTAACTATACCACTATCCATACAGAACTAATTTGAGTAATAACTATAGAAACGCTGCTGGCTCAATTATTGCTATTTATTTCTTTGTATCGGCTATTGTTCTCATCAAATCCAGCGCCAAGGTTATGGGCTTCGCCTTAGCAGAGACAATAGTTCTTCTAATAAGAGATACGACTAGCGGGGTTTTCGCTGGATGGATATCAACGGCTCTACTGCATAGCAGCGGTGCCTTTGATTCAATTATCGTCGCGTTCACATCTTCAGGTGTAATGCCTCTGAACCTCGCGGTAGCCACAATCATTGGCGCAGAGCTGGGGACAACTGTAACTCCCTTTCTCATATCTGTGATAGAGCGTCTCAAAGGGATAGGTGAACCAGACTCAGGGTTTAACGTAACGATGAGCCATGTACTATACAATCTCTTTACCCTGCTTCTATTCTATCCCCTTGAGTTGTTTTTCGGTGTTTTCACAAAGATTGCTGAGCAGGGCAGCAAGATCTTCGTTAAAGCTACATGGTTGAGCGAAGTACCTGACCTTCTTGATGTTGTTACTCCTTGGGTTAATCCGCTTCTCGAATTAATCCCACCATGGATCGGATTAATACTCGGAGGATTAATGCTCATCACAGCGCTCGGAGCAGTTGAAAAGTACATGACAGCTATTTTCAGTATGCCTAGAAGCTGGAACCTGATCCGCTCAACCTTTATGAAACCTAGACGAGCTTTTCTCGCTGGGTTTCTCTTCACTCTACTGGTTCCAAGCACTACCGTTATGGTCTCGCTGCTTGTACCACTGGCCACCAGCGGGGTCATTCAAGCAGATTACTATATATTACCATATATTCTAGGCGCAAACATTGGTACCGTTTTTGATGTAATGGTAGCTGCCCTGGCGACGGGTGATCCAATCGGTATGGGCGTCTGGCTAGTACATCTCTCAATAAACGTGATAGGGGCATTCCTATTTCTACCGATTCTTAACCCGTTTTCAGTCCTAACTCGTCGAGTGGCAAAAATTGTATCTAAAGACCCCAAAACAACGTTAATTATAACTGCCTTATTCCATCTTATTCCTGCATCAATTATCCTCTATTACTATGTTATCAGGTAAAAATGAAGAGAACATATATAGACCAGTAATGCGGAAATATTATGGTCAGTAAATGTCACGCAGATTATTCGGCTGGTTTGCTCCTAACAGGGGCGTAGAAATCTTAGAAATGGTAGAAAAACACCTAGAATTGACGAAAAACGCTGTTATTAGCCTTCATGGTATGGTGGAGTTAGCCGCAGAATGTGATAAGGAAGCGTGCAGGAAAGCCTTCTTGGACCTCAGCCGAATGGAAATGGAGGCAGATGAGCTGCGTCGAGCTATGGTTATAGCGCTAACCAAGAGCGAGATGTTCCCTGAGGAACGTGACGACCTCATGGAGTTGGTAAGAGCCGTTGACTGGATAGCCGACTGGAGTAAAGAGGCAGGTAGAATACTCAATATTATTCCTTTTGAGAATGTTCCAGATGAGATCAAGCTAGACACCCTTAGAATGGTCAAGGCTAATATGAACTGCGTCGAGGTACTTTCAAGAGCCATCAAAGCACTGCCGAAGAATGCCAAAGAGGCATTGACATTAGCAGACGAGGTGGAGATTCTGGAAGAAACCGTAGACGACCTATACGCGGAAACAAGAATACACTTTGCTACTTTATCGTTTCCCGAATTCAGCATGGGCGGCTTGATACTATTGAATGAGTTTTTTGACGCCATAGAAACCGTAGCTGACTGGTGTGAGAACACAGCTGATATAGTCAGAGCTATCGCTGTTCGTAGACTTTAAAAAATAAGTGAGAGTAGTTTTCTACTCTACTGTGATTGCCTGCGTGGGGCAAGCGTTTACGCATGCCATGCACATTATACAATCATCTGCCCTTTCGGGAACGGATTTATTGTTTACCAGGTCATACACATTCATGGGACAGATATCGACGCAGACCCCGTCTCCGTCACAAGCATCTGAAACTGTAATTGTAGGCATATCTTTCACCTATCCCATGATTCCCCTCCTCGCCGGTTTTAAATGTTTTCTGAACACATCAGGGATAGTATTTACAACTACTAGTAACGGTTTAAAAACAAAGGTTTCAATATAATCTTAGTTTTAATCGTGATCATGTATGAAATGCACTGGATTAATTGATGATACAGTAACCATAGGCATAGGTGGAGAAGCAGGTCAGGGAGTCGGGAGAAGCGGAATGCTTCTAGGGAAAGCCCTGATGCGCGCAGGTTTTCACGCCTATGGAAACATCGACTATCCAAGCCTAATAAGGGGTGGACATAACTATTACACTCTCAGAACCAGCCACAGAAAGGTAACAAGCATCCTCGAAAAACCAGACCTCGTTGTTGCCCTCAACAAGGAGACAATTCTACTTCATCAAGAATCAGTAAACCTCGGAGGAGGAATCATCTACGACTCTAAAACGAAGGTAGAGGACAAGGATCTGACAAGAACTGATATTGAGTATTATTCTGTTCCTCTGAGTGATATAGTTGAAGAGCTCGGTGGACCGGATATTATGAGAAACACAGTAGCTTTAGGTTCGGTTACCGCGTTAATAGGGCTCGACCCAGATTACCTTAAAGAAGTTGTCTCTGAGACTTTTGAGGGCCGTGAAAAGATCATAAAGATGAATCAGGACGCCATAACCCGTGGATGGGAGCACGTAATAGAGTACGACTATGGGTTCAACTGTAAAATGGAGGCAGGGAATAGGCCAGAGCGTATGTGGTTAACGGGAAATGAGGCAGTGTCACTTGGCGCAGTGGCCGCTGGATGCAACTTCTATGCAGCGTATCCAATGACGCCGGCGAGCCCAGTTCTTCACTACTTCACAGGACATGACATTGAAACAGACTCTGTTGTGATTCAGACTGAATCAGAGATAGCGGCAATGTGCATGACCGTAGGAGCAGCCTACGCAGGAGTCAGATCAATGACCTCCACATCAGGCGGAGGCTTCTGCCTCATGACGGAGGCTCTGAGCCTTGCCGCTATGACTGAGACACCTGTAGTGGTTATGCTGGGAGAGCGTCCCGGTCCAAGCACCGGTCTGGCAACCTATTCTGCACAGGGAGACCTGCTCTTCGCTGTATATGGCGCTCACGGGGAGTTCCAGAGAATAGTATTGGCGCCGGGGGACCCTTCGGAGTGTTACTATTTAACGAGTGAGGCTTTCAACCTCGCTGAAAGGTTCCAGATTCCTGTAATCTTATTGACTGATAAGAATTTGATTGAGAGCCACGAGACTGTTGATAAGTTCAGCACTAAGACAGTGATCGACAGAGGTAAACTGATTAATTCGTGGGATGATGTCGAAGAATACAAGCGATATCTGTTCACGGAAGACGGTGTAAGCCCCCGTGCAACACCGGGTACACAGAATGCCATTGTTTATGCTAACAGCAACGAGCATATTGAACGTGGCTATAGCACGAGTCAACCTGAGCCAGCTAGAGATATGGTGAATAAACGTTTTAGAAAGGTGCCATATATCAAAGACGCAGTCTCCAAGCTAGAACCCGTTAAGGTGTATGGTTCAAAGAAACCGGATGTAACAATTATTGGATGGGGTTCAACGAAAGGTCCAGCACTGGAGGCTATTAATATGCTTAAATCTGAAGGAATTTCGGCTCGTTTTGTTCAGATAAGGGTTATGGAGCCCTTTCCTGCGAACTTGGAAAAACATCTCACAGGAAAAGTTGTGCTATTTGAGAACAATCGTAGCTCAGAGCTTGGGACTCTGATTAAGTTAAACACGGGTTATGTCTTTGAGTATACTGGACTCAGATATGATGGTAGACCGTTTGACCCGAATGAGATTGTCGCCAAGGTACGAGAGGTGCTGGAATGAGTATAAAGTCATTTGATACTCCAGCCACAAACACATGGTGCCCTGGATGCGGTAACTTCGCCATCTTGATGACTGTCAAACAGGCACTTGCTGAATTGGGGTTGAAACGTGAGGAGGTAGTAGCTGTCTCAGGGATAGGCTGTCACGGAAAGATCACCGACTACATAAACGTCAACGGGATACACACGATACATGGAAGGGTTCTACCAGTAGCCACTGCGATAAAATTAGCTAATGAGAGGCTAACAGTGATGGGGTTCGCTGGGGACGGTGACGCATTTAACATCGGTATAGGGCATTTCCCCCACGCAGCGAGACGTAACATAAACATCACTTACGTAATCCATGACAATCTAATCTATGGATTAACCACAGGGCAAACGAGTCCAACGAGCAAGCAGGGATTCGTCACCAAGACTTCTCCCCGAGGAGAATGGTCTATAGCGATAAATCCTCTTACACAGGCATTGACCTCGCACGCTTCATTTGTGGCGCGTATCTTTGCAGGCGAGCCTAAGCCGATGAAGGAGGTGTTGATGAGGGCGGTTCAACACGAGGGATTTGCGCTGGTAGATGTTCTGCAGCCATGTGTGACCTTCAACAAAGTGAATACGTACCAGTTCTACAAAGAACGTGTTTACAAACTCGAAGAAGAAAACCATGACACAGGAAACTGGGGTGCTGCCTACGCCAAAGCCGAGGAGTGGGGAGAACGAATACCCATCGGCGTATTCTACAGTGAAGATAGACCCGTATACAGGAATAACTTCCCTGTACTGGAGAAGGGAGCACTGGTAGACCAGCCGCTTGAGCGAGACATGGATAAATTATTCAAGGAATTCATGTAACCCAAAGCATGGTCTTTTTTACCTACACCTTGTTTTTTAATACGAAAGATGTCAAACTACAGCCCCACAAGGGACACGTTGGCGAAACGAATAGCTGGAGAAATAGTTCTAAGCAGTCACCCCGGTCAGACCATGAGAAAATGGCGTGGGCTTCTCAGTGTCAGCCAGATCGAGATGGCTAACGCCCTCGAATTATCGCCGTCTGTGATAAGCGACTACGAGACTGGGCGAAGGAAGAGCCCTGGAAGCGGCTTCATCAAACGATACGTTGAGTCGCTTCTCGACATCGATGAAGCACGAGGCGGACACTATATCAAACAACTGAGCAGGATAACTCTGGACCCCAGCGACGTATTCACCGATATCCGGGAGTTCATGGCTCCTGTGTCTATTCAGGAAATCATTGAGGCTGTTGATGGCGTGCTTCTCACGGGGGAGGAGCAGCTTGAGCAGGATGTCTTCGGCTACACTATTGTGGATAGCGTTAAGGCGATAATGATGCTCAGTGGCTTGGACTTTTACAGGATCTTTGGCACCACAAGTGAACGAGCCCTTGTTTTCACTGGAGTAAGCAGGGGAAGGTCGCCCATGATAGCTGTGAAGATCAGTCCCTTCAAGCCTCGTGTGATTCTGCTCCATGGGTTGAAGAGTGAGGTGGACCCATTGGCTGTGCAGTTGGCTCAGCATGAGGGAATTCCATTAGCCATCTCACGTATGAGCAGTGAGGACACCCTCGTGGAGTCTCTTAAGGATCTTTATGAGTCCACTGTTTAAGAAAAATTGTTTGAGGGTTTAGGTTTCCCGGTTTTTATAAGGCGGGAAGGTTAGCAGCATCTTGTTGTAGCTGTTGAGGAGAAGTAGGTGGATTAGTTCTAGGAGCTCCTTGTCCTCGGTGAACATGGCGCTTAGGAAGGGTTGTTCACTTCCCCTCACAGCTATTTGTGCCAGTAGGAAACGCCTGTTATCGCTGTTGATGAAGAGGATTGGGGTCTTTACGTTCACTTTCTGTATTTGGAAGATGTAGCTTAGTTCACGTGCTAGGGGGTTGATCTTTGGGTCCAGTGGGCTGTTTAGTTTGATCTCTACGCCGTTTTCCTGTATCTCGTCGAGTAGTCTGTGGAAGCTGTTGAAGAGTATCTCTAGGCCGTCTTCGGTTGTGATGATGGTGAGTTCGTGTTCGCTTTGTCTGATGATCTCGCTGCATTTTCCTCGTATGTCTTCGTCTGGGTTTAGGTACCATACTAGTTTTTTCTGTGGTCCAACGTCTTCGCTGTGTTCGGAGTGTAGGTATTCTAGTTTTTCTATTATTGAGCTAAAGCCCTCTGTTTTTTCTCTGGTTATGTTGAGGATTACTTCAAAGCTTTCTCCTGGATTGCTTGGTGAGAACTTTTTTGGTGCGCCGGGTATCTCTACCACTAGACCGTATTCTATGAGTTTTTTCAATGTGCCATAGACTTTGGTTCTTGGTACGTCGC
>CAYTVK010000035.1:6785-7429 GCA_964441725.1 uncultured Candidatus Bathyarchaeia archaeon
CCTAGGTTAATTAGGCTGAGGTATACTTTTGATTCGTATTCGCTTAGGCCTATGTACTCGACGATCTTTGGCCATAGGAAGAGTATGTCTTGTTTTTTTCTGAGATTCGAGTAATTCGTTCTTTTATTGTTATCTCCATCTTGCAACTTGGGTCGTCTGGATTCTGGTTTTTTGTATTTGCTATTTTGCGTTGATGTCACCTTTTCTGCTTTCTTTCTGGTGACGCCTTTTGCTCTTGGTCTTTTTTCGTGGTACTCCAATCCTTTTCACTAATAACAACAGTTTCAGGGGCACAGCCATCCATCTTGCCATCTCTGAAAACCGGTTTCATGTTTTTATTCAGAAATCTCAAAAATAAACATAAAAACCAAAAAATTAACACAAAATAGCTATCCCATAATGCTAAATAAATTATATCCGTTGTTTAAATAAAATATCGTAAAAATAAGATTAGGATTTGATGAAGACTTTCATCATCGCACCGACTGCCTTGCCTGGGTCATCAACGTGTCCCATCTCGGCTAAAGCGCTCTCCATCGCCGCCATGGTGGCCACCAAGTCATTCATGGTATCGTTACCCATATGGCCGACTCTTACTGTCTTTCCACCGAGTTTGCCTAGACCGCCTGCTATGATGACGCTGT
>CAYTVK010000035.1:7439-14077 GCA_964441725.1 uncultured Candidatus Bathyarchaeia archaeon
ATACTTCGGGATAACCACCACCCAGGTAAATACCATCGACTCCTTCAGGTATCTTAGGCACGGACAGCGTGTGGGCATTATATCCCTTGGCTGGGAAGTTATCCATCCCGAGAGCCTCGATTCCTGCGAGGAAGGCTTTTGAGAAGGTCTCGTGGCGTTTCCATCGTGCCTCTAGTCCTTCTTCGTCGATGATTCGTAGTGCTTCGAGCATGCCGAGGACGAGTCCTGTTGCTGGTGTCGCGAAGTAGCCAAGCGGGTTATCCATGACGGGTTTCCATTTCTTGAGATTAACATAATAGTCGGTGGGTGGTGTCTTGCGTTTCTCGACTGTCTCCCACGCCTTGTCGTTGAGGCAGAAGTTGCTAATGCCCGGTGGGGCTCCAAGGGCTTTTTGGCTTCCTGTGAGGCAGTAGTCGATGTTCCATGCATCCATTTTCACGGGCATTCCACCCATGCCACATACGCTGTCTACTATGTAGAGGGCGTTTGTGTTTTTACGGAGTTTGCCTATTTTTTCGATGGGATTCGCTATGCCTGTACTTGTGTCTACGTGTTCTACTGTGAAGAGCTTGTGTTCGTTGCTTGACAGTTTTTCCTCTATCTGTTTGATATCTGCTGGGTCACCCCAGTCGAACCTGAGTCTATCAACGACGCCTCCATGGGTCTCAACGATTTCCTCCCATTTCTCACCAAAGAAACCATTCTCGATACAAAGAACCTTATCACCCTTCTCCATGAGGTTAGCTATGGCTGCCTCCATACCGAGGGTTCCGCTACCAGCGAGTAGAAAGGGAGTCCCTTTTGTGCCGAATATTTTCTTTTGGAGTGCAAGCGCCTCTGCGTAGCCTGTTACGAATTCGTTGCTCACGTGACTGAGTACGGGTTTGGCAAGTGCTCTGAGGACCCTTGGGGATACAATGGTGGGTCCTGGGATCATCAGTAGCTCCCGTTCGTTATTCAATAATATTCACCACATTGAAAGCCTCGTTTTAGTGTATTAATTCTATCGGATGTCTACTGATGGGAACTTGGATGTTTTTGTATGCGATTTTGTATACTGGAAATCGGTACTGATCCGCTTTTTTTAATAGATTTGGATCATAAAGAATCTGTTTTAGGGTTGCATTTCATTGGATCAGGCGTGTTTCACTTCTGGTGTGTTACCCCATCCCCCCCGTTGGCGGATATTCTCATAGGTAGGGTTTACTCCAATATGTTTTTATTTATTAAACCGCCTCGTATGGATGGTGCCCTAGGTGTCCGGTGACTGTAAAATTCGGTTTTAAACACCCCGTTGACACTGATGAGGCTAAATATTTGATTTTAGGAGGGCTAGCATGAGCTACAAGCCGCTTGATAGCAAAGTAAACATACCTGAACTTGAGCATGAGGTCCAAAAATTCTGGACTGAGACAAACGCGTATTGGAAGAGAGTCGAGATACAAAATAATGAGGATAGACCAAGCTGGAGCTTCATCGATGGCCCTATTACCGCAAATAACCCTATGGGAGTACACCATGCATGGGGCAGGACCTACAAGGACCTTTTTGCACGTTATCGTTTTATGCGGGGCTATGAGGTACGAAACCAGAATGGTTTCGACTGTCAGGGCCTATGGGTTGAGGTAGAGGTTGAGAAGGAGCTTGGCTTCAAGAGCAAGCTGGATATCGAGAAATATGGCTTGGCTGAGTTCGTTAAGAAGTGCAAGCAGCGTGTATTGAAGTACTCATCGATACAGACCGAGCAGTCCATCAGGCTGGGCATGTGGACAGACTGGAATAACCCAGACGAGCTTAGAAAACTAGCTAAAGCCCTAGAAACCCCCTTGAGGGAGACCACTTACGTTGGTTCTCAAGGACCTGTGACCGGGACAGCCGAGTATCTCGTTGGACAGCTGGGTATGCCCGAGATGGGTGGTAGCTACTACACTTTCAGTGACGAGAATAACTATATGATATGGAGGGCTCTCAAGAGCTGCCACGAGCGGGGATGGATATACATCGGCGCAGACGCGATGCCGTGGTGCCCAAGATGCAGCACAGGCATCAGCCAGCACGAGATAGTAACAGAAGGATACCAAGAAGTAACTCACACGAGCGTCTACGTACTCTTCAGGCTCAAGGACCATGAGGGAAGCCTGCTCATATGGACAACTACTCCATGGACTCTCTCAAGCAACGTTGCTGCAGCTATGCATCCTGATCTCATATATGTCAAGGTCAAGTACAGAGACGAGATACTTTACTTAAGTAAAGGTGCGTTAAAGTCAGCTATTCCTGATCAGAAAAACTTGGAAGTCTTGGATGAACTCAAAGGCTCAGAAATGGATGGCTGGAAATACAATGGGCCATATGATGAATTACAGCGAATAAAGCAGCTCGGTGTTCCCGAAGCACATAGAGTAATCATGTGGAATGAGGTAGGAGAAGAAGAAGGCACAGGCATAGTTCACATCGCGCCTGGTGCGGGTAAAGAAGACTTAGAACTTGGCAAGAAGTATGGGTTACCTGCCCCTGCTCCACTTGACGACTTTGGTGTAATAGTGGATGGCTTCGGCTGGTTAACCGGTCTCCATGTCTACGAGAGCGCCGAACCCATATTCGAGGACTTGCGTAAGAAAAACATTCTTTACAGGACCCAGAAATACACTCACAGATACCCAACTTGTTGGAGATGCGGCTCAGAACTGGTTTTCAGATACGTCTCCGAGTGGTTCATAAACATGGGAGAAAAACTCGATAAAGACTTTGAGGATATCACTGAACAGGAGAAGGAAAAGAACCTCAGATACCAGATCATGGAGTCCGCTAGTAACGTGAACTGGATTCCATCATTCGGTCTCAAACGCGAGCTGGATTGGCTCAGAAACATGGATGACTGGATGATAAGCAAGAAACGCTACTACGGCCTAGCGCTTCCCATATGGAAATGCGAATGCGGCTGGTATGATGTTATAGGCTCAAAAGAAGAACTAAAGGAGCGAGCAGTCGAAGGATGGGAGGAATTTGAAGGCCACAGTCCTCACAGGCCATTCATCGACAAGGTAAAAATCAAGTGCCCCAAGTGTGGCAAGACTGTTAGCAGAATCCCCGATGTAGGTAACCCGTGGCTTGACGCGGGAATAGTCGCATATAGCACATTACAATATCGACAGAACAGAAAGTACTGGGAGAAATGGTTCCCAGCCAACTTCATCACGGAGAGCTTCCCCGGACAATTCAGAAACTGGTTCTACGCCATGCTAGCTGAATCCACCATACTTGAGCGCGAAACCCCGTACCTCACTTGTCTGGGGCATGGTCAGGTGTTAGCGGAGGATGGCCACGAGATGCATAAAAGCTGGGGAAACGCAATCTGGTTTGACGACGCCGCCGAGACCATGGGAGCAGATGTAATACGCTGGATAGATTCATCAGCTAAACCCGAGAACAACCTGCTATTCGGATATAACCGAGCGAATGAGGTCAGGAGACTCTTCTTCATGACACTGCTCAACGTCTATAATTTCTTCTATCAGTATGCTACTCTGGACAACTGGACCCCAGACCAGCAGCCAGAGAAGCTGGACCCTCTGGACAGGTGGATACTTGGCAAACTCGATATAACCATTGAAAAGGTCACAGAGAGCCTCGACCAGTATCTAACGAACCCAGCGTGTATAGAGATAGACCGCTTTGTTGACATACTCAGCAAATGGTATGTCCGACGAAGCAGGCGCAGGTTCTGGAAGACCGAGGCTGATGATGAGAAGAAGGCAGCATACAGCACGCTATACAAGTGCCTCAAAACAGTCATCCACCTAATGGCTCCCATCACGCCTTTCCTCAGCGAAGCCCTGTACCAGAGAATGGTGAAACCAGTTGAACCAGAAGCTCCTGAAAGCATACATCACTGCAGGTGGCCAGAATTAGACTCAAGCATACGTGACCTAGACCTCATGGAGGAGATGGACTTGGCACTTGACTTGAGCAGTGCTGGCAGGTCTGCGAGAAGTCAGGCAAACATCAAGCTAAGGCAACCATTAGCCGAGGTAGTGATCGTAGCTCCAGCTGAGAAGGCTGCCCATGTAGAGAACATCTTGGATATCCTAGGGGAGGAGCTGAACGTCAAGGCGGTGCGTATAGAATCAAACAAATCAGTACTGCAGAGTCTAACTGTTCAACCAATAGCAAGTGCATTGGGCAGAAAACATGGCAGAAACTTCCCGAAGGTCTCTGAGGCGCTAAAAGCGCTCGAAGATGAATCCATAGCTAAACTAGCGAAAGGGGACTCGATCACTGTAATCGTTGAAGGCACACCTGTGGAAGTATTAAGCGAAGAAGTTGAGTTCAACTCGGTTCCCGTTGGTGATTATTCTGTCGTAGAAGAACAAGATATGCTGGTGGGGGTCCACACGGTGCTCACTGAAGACCTTGAATCAGAGGGCTTGGCAAGAGACATAGTGAGACGCATACAGGCTCTACGCAAAGAAGCCGACTTCGACATAGACGACCACATAATAACTTACTATGATGCAAGTCCCGAAATCGAGGCCGTTTTCAATGATGAAGCAGAGTACATCATGGCTGAGACCCTCTGTGATGAACTTGTTAACGGAAAAGCGCCCAAAGATGCAAAAGTACAGGACTTTGAGATCGATGGACTCCAGTTGAGACTTGGTCTCATCAAGAAGTAGATAAATCAAATAATATACCTAAATTTAATTTATCAATAATTCAATTATGATTAAGCAATAAATTAAACCAAATAAACAAATAATAATGGTCTATTTTCAGAACCTTTTTAATAAATAACTCCCTATTAATACACAATTCGATTGATTATTGGCATAAAAAATGCCTCTTTATGATCATACATCAAAAATGTGCAAAAAATGAAAACAAGCAACATCACAAATAAGGATCAGATGTCCTACACGAGAAAGGAATACATGGCTGGAATTCCCGGCTCAAAGATAGTAAGATTCACAATGGGTAACACCAGTGAACAGTTTCCATATCGGGTTAAACTGATCACAAGAAAGAGTGGCCAAATCCTCCACAACGCATTAGAGTCTGCACGAATCGCGGCCATGAGACACCTTGAGAGACGCCTAGAACGAAAAAACTTCCTACTAAAGATAGTGCCTTATCCTCATCAAGTTATCCGAGAGCATAAACGCGTAAACGTAGCTCAGGCAGACAGGTTCCAAGAGGGAATGAAGAAAGCATACGGTAAACCAGCAGCCGTCGCAGCAAGAGTAGACCGTAGAGACACTATATTCTACGCCGAGGTAGAGCAAAAAAATCTATCGGAAGCTAAAAAGGCGCTTGAAAAGGCGAGTAACAAGCTGCCCATGCCTATGAAGATCATTATAGAAAAGATGAGAGAAGAAAATGCCTAACGGTAAGTTTACCGCAAGAATACTTCAAAATAAACGTAAAAAGGCAAGATATCAGAGCAAAGACTACCAACTACGACTCAAAAGAAGACAAGAAAAGAAAGATCTACTGGCGGGAGCTCCCATGGGGCGAGGGATCGTGCTCCAGAAGGTAGGGATCGAGAGCAAGCAACCCAACAGCGCCATAAGAAAATGTGTGAGAGTACAACTCATAAAGAACGGTAAGTTAGCCACCGCTTTTCTACCAGGTGACGGCGCCTTGAACTATGTCGATGAACACGACGAGGTGATGATAGAAGGCATTCACGGTCCCCGCAGCAGATCAATGGGCGATATCCCTGGGGTAAGGTACAAGGTAAGTAAGGTTAACGGAGTACCATTGAAACTACTCGTTCTTGGAAAGGCTCAGAAAGCCATGCGGTAATTTACACGCATGGTATTTTCTTGTATCTGTTTCTAATCTCTTCCACAATGCTTCGATAGGCGTTAACATCCAGTTCATCGTTCTGCAGAAAAGCAAAGTGAATATTACCCACTCTTGCCTTCTCCCAGCACTCTTTGCGTGGATTGACTTGACATGCTCTCTTGATGTTTTTCGCGTACCCGATGTCGAGAAGATAATATTGTTTGCCATCATAGCTTATTGTGGCATATAATCCGGGTCCCTTGGGTACTCTTCCAAGATCAAGATAGGGTCCTTCAAATCTGTAGCCCCCTATCTCTTGATGGAGTCTTAGCTGCGACATCTAACTACTCCTATTAATGTGTTTTATTTCCTTGATTATATGGATAATGATTTTCACCGGGTTACTTATTACCTGTTCTGATGATTGAAAAAGGTTAGTATTTCCATTTTTCTCTATATTGTCTCATATATTCTAGACAAAAAAAAGTCTATTTTTTATTGGTTTTTTATTTTTTACCCAAAACATAAATATTATCTAGCGTTTATTATCCAAGATATACCTTGACAACTGTTGTTTTAGATGATTTTGTTGAAGAACTCCCATCTACGAATGTCCACAAATGCTTTGAATGTGGGGCCAAGGTTCCGGATCATATTGTCGCCTGCTGGAACTGTGGAGAAATACTTGACGAGAACATCCGCAGACTTATAAAAACCAAGTAAATCAGATACTTTTCCACTCATTTTCAAGAACGCTGTAGAGATAACTATCTCTCCACCCGCCTCTGATGTTCTTCTCTTCCCTGAGGACGCCTTCTCGTATCATTCCATTTTTCTCCATAACTCTGTAG
>CAYTVK010000036.1:0-13560 GCA_964441725.1 uncultured Candidatus Bathyarchaeia archaeon
CTGGGCCCTGTTGACACTATGGTTTGGAAGCTGTAGGTCTCGGATCCGTGGCGCTGCATGGCGTAGTTGGCCTCCGCTGCTATCTCGGTTTCTTTGACTCCGGGAGACATGGCTTCTCTTGCTGCGCTGCAGCCGATGTCTGCTAACTGTGAGACCTTTCTATGGAATTTGATCTCCTCCGGGTAGAGCCCGTAGAATACTTCAGGAATTAATGTGCCCGAGATGTCTACCAGTTCTCCATGCATGTGCGTCTTGTAATACTCGTAGCCGCTGACGCTCAGGGAATCCATGTTGCACCCGATCCTTGAGCCCTCCCTGATGTGCATGTTGGCGTACTCTGCCACCTGTTCCCCTGCTTGGGCTCTGCTCTCGATGAGTTTCACAGGTAGCCAACTCTCCTCCACAGCGCTGTTATAGTCTACGCTGTAGACGTAGAGAGCCGGGTTGCCGTCTAAGGGTATGAGCAAGGCTAGACCGCTTGTAGTGTCGGCTATTCGTTTGAACCTTGGGCCCATACCTGCTCCACCATTGAACCATATTAGGTCCAGCTCGTTTTCAGCCATCAGCTGCTTCATATGGCTGTATCTTTTCTTGCAGAAATCCACTGGAGTTGACATAATAGGAAATTACTCAAGGGCAATAATAATTCATCCATGAATGAAACAAGTTAAACACGACCCTTCCAACGATTAGTTGAGGAATTTTATGCGTTTAATAGGCATCGGGGGCGGTGAACCCGAATACGATACACCGAGTAATATCATAGACGCCATGAAGCAAGCCATGGAGGACGGCTACACCCACTACGGTGACTTCAGGCACATCCTTGAGCTGCGTCAGGCGGTAGCGGATAAGTATAGACGTTACGGTGTGGAGGTTGACCCTGAGCTTGTGCTCATCACGCCGGGTAGCACCATGGGTATCTACATGGCTTACAAGGCTTTGATGAAGCCCGGTGAGGAGTTTATAGTGATGGACCCATGCTTCTTCGGTTATTTCTTGGCGGTGAAGGAGCAGGGGATCAAGCCGGTCCCTGTTCCCCGTAGCGGCGAGGACTGGAGCTTCAACATAGATGATGTGTATGAGGCTACTACGGATAAGACGAGGGCTGTGTTGATCTGTAGCCCCGATAACCCCACTGGGGCAGTACTCAGTGATAAGGAGCTGCAGGAACTCGCGGAGTACAGTATGGAGAAAGATGTAAAGATCATCAGCGACGATATCTATGATGAAATTCTATACGATGGAGCCAAATTCAAGAGCATAGCGTCGCTTCCGGGGATGAGGGAGCGGACCATCATACTCAACGGGTTGAGCAAGACATACGCTATGACAGGTTGGAGAGTTGGGTACATCATAGCCCCTGATAAGGAGACCTATGATACGATGTTCTCACTCCAGATGAGCACATACCTCGTGTTGAATCAGGCGTTGCAGTACGCTAGCCTCGAAGCCCTTACTGGACCTCAAGATGGCGTGAAGAGAATGGTGAAAGGCTACAAGGCGAAGAGAGACTACGTTATTGATGCATGGCGTGATATGCCCAAGGTCTCAATAACAAAGCCCAAGGGTGCCTTCTACGCCTTCCCCGATCTCTCTGCTTATGAGATGAGTTCAGCCAAGATGGCTGAGTACATCAAGAATGAGGCTAATGTAGCTATAACGCCGGGTCATCTCTTTGGGGCTCAAGGAGAGGGACATATCAGGAATAGTTTCGCCCAGAGTATGGATGATCTCAGCGAGGGATTGGATAGGATAAAGAACGCCTTATCCAAACTCTAACACGTTTTATGAAGCGTTGGTTTGGTCTATTCGCCTTTTTATGCCTTTGAGCATGGCTATCTGACCGTTATGGTGCATTAATTCGCCAAGTAAGGCGAATACTGGTTCCTTCAATGGACACTTGTTGTTCCATACTGTGGTCTCCTTGTTGAGGTCTTCTTCGCTGAGCCCATCCAGCAGGGATAATACTTTTTCTCGGGCTTCTTTGAGGTCGTTTCTTAGCTCTTCGAGACTGTGGGGCTGCTTTTGGTAGTCGTCGTCCCAGTTTTCGGGGTTGTTGGTGCGGGTTATTACTTGTGGGAGGAGGACGCTGGCGATCCTTGCTTGATGGGTCAGTATCCAGTGTATGTTGTTTGCCTCCTTAACTGGTTTCCAGTCGAGTATCTCAGGAGTGATATCGTCGTTGGTGTAGGTGATTTCTCTGAAGATGTACTCTGCAAAATCTGTTAATACATTCATAAGTTTACGTAGGATTATGTAAATAATAACTGATATGTGAGCTAGAATATCGAGTTCTTTTTCGAATAATAAAAAGGATTGATAGTGGAGAATAATGGAGGCTATTTCTTACAGGCATCGATGAATGCCTTAAACAGTTTATTCATCTCCCCCTCAGCCATGTGTTCGGGGTGCCACTGGACGCAAAGCTTCCAGACAGGTGAATCCATCTCGATAACCTCAATAACCCCGTCAGACGCCCAGCCTGTGGGCTTGAAGCCGGGCGCTTGGTCCTTGCATGCTTGATGATGGAAGCTGTTGACCACAACCTTGTCTTTCCCGAATATCTCATGAATGAGGGAACCGGATTCAAGATTCACGTGATGGGTACCGTACCAAGCTTTTGCCTCCTGTCTGTGCTTGATGGGGTCCTTGATCTGGGAATCGATGTCCTGTATCAGCGTGCCTCCAGCTGCCGCGTTAATCGTCTGCATCCCCCTGCAGATGCCCAGCATCGGCTTTGGCCCAGTTAACGCGATCTTTGCCAGCTTTAACTCAAAGTCGTCCCTCATGGGCTCTATCCAGCCCTGTTTGGGCAGTGGCTGCTCACCGTAGAGCATGGGGTCTACGTCCGGTCCCCCGGTGAAGAGTACTCCGTCTACTGTGTCGTAGAGTTGCTGGTACTCGGCGTCGTACAGTGGCGGTATTATGATCGGGGTTCCTCCGTTGCGCTGAATGGACTTTGTGTAGGCGTCTGGGAGGTTGTACTGGTTATTCTCGCTGCTGTATCGGGAGGTGATTCCGATAAGTGGTCTCATAATGGACGGGTGGAGGCGGCTAAATTTAACGTTTCGCGAAGCATTTTGATTAATCTTATATCTTGAACAGCGGGCAATGGTTCAGTGATTCAAGTGTCCAAGATATTCAAGATAGATGAAGCCGAGAAGATGGTACAGGAGGGAGTCTACACCATGAGGTGGCTCGCTTCCAAACATGAAGGAGCCATGAACTTCAGGGCAGTCCAGTACGAGTACGAGCCCAACTGGAGCACCAAAAAGACCCATCTGCACAACGCAAGGGAAAGCGTCTACATAATCCTCGACGGCTTGGCAAAGGTTCATCTCAACGGGGAGGAAAAGGAGCTAGGAGCAGGTACAGCGGTTTATCTATCTCCCGGTGATGTTCACGGCATCGTGGGTTCCGGTCCCGAGGGTTTGAAGATGATCGAGATATGGGCTCCAATTGACCCCGATATCGTCTACTTTGAGAACGGCTCACCCATCGAGAGTTAAACCTACTCCATTTTCCTTTGGTTTTATTCTACAATTTATAGATCAGGCGGATTATGGAGTACAGGACATAGGTTGTGATGCTGTCAGCTAAGCTTGTCTCGATGGGTATGATGAAGTTGTCGGGATTCAGACCACGCTGGAAGGTTATGATGCCAACGAGGAAGCTTATCAAAGATATGATGGGGATAACCACGAGATTCGTCAACAGAACCGTTGACAGGAGCTTGTTAAAATCAGTGGAACCAAAAATCATGGAAGAAACCAGGGAAAAGAGAATGAACATTATCAGGGACCCGATCCACCCGTAAGAGATCTCACGAAGATGATCCTTAATATCAGACAGAGAGGAGCCGATGAGCCCAAGACTTAGCTTGGTAGTGGCAGTGGAACCTGTGATGGAGCCCACATCACCAACGGTATCTATGATGGCTGGGTACACTGCGTAGATTCCCGGTGTTGAGCCGATTCTTTCACTGATGTTCTTCAGTACGTTGCCTGTGTAGTTCACGATTATTGAGACACAGATGAGGGTTATGATGAATTCACGTATGGTCTCCATGTACTCCGAGTTGCTTCGCTCCAAGTAGTATTGTCGTATGGCGATTACCGAGAACAGGATGGAGGTAAAGCACAGTACCGAGAGCGTCATGTATCGATTTGAGGATAGGAACGTCAATATAGTGATGAATGTTATCGAGACCACGATATCAGCCACTGTGCTGATTATAGGGTACACAACCATGTCAGGGTCCGCGCCTTTCAGGAAGGCTTGAATTGAGATAAAGATGGTAGTGGGGCTGATAACCAGCAGAGACAGGGCCATCACAGTGAAAACAACGAGAAAGATATTCAGTACATTCAGCAGTGAAACCCCGAACAGGAAAAGACTGGTGAGACTGACTATTATGCCGAGGAAAACCGCGCTCATGTAAGTCAATGTAATTATCGCTGAGTTCAGATGGAATGCTTCGGGAGTATTGTCCCGGAACTGAGGCTTTATGGTACCAAGGTGGAGGGCTGTGCTGAGCCTACCAGCGTATAACCCACCGATAGCGCCTCTTACGCTTAAAAGACCGGGAAACATGATCAAAGGCCACTGGTAATTGCTTAGAACACCATATGATGAGGCCAATATGTAGCCAGCGATGAGCCCTGTTAGGTTAAAAGACAAGGCGAGGGTGGTCTGCCCGACTCCCTTAACATAATCGATGAAAACAGACTTGTATGAGCCCAAGGCCTGTCTCGTTCTCTCTGGGATGTGGTCGAGAATGGCTCTTCCCAAGACTCGTTTACCATATGAATGGATGGCTCTGAGGTGTGAGGCATATCCTGCTTTGAATCCAGACGCTACACTGTGGAGGTTTACCACAGTCACCACTCTCCTTCATATCCACCTCTATCACCACTGCACGGCTATTATTTAGGCATTAATGAAAAAGACCGGTTTTAGTTTGTTGAAATGATTGTTCCAGATCGTTCGATGCTGTTCTTATTATCCATCTAAGAAGCTCATACCTGATTATGTGCTCAAGCTACAGCAGGCATTTCATCAAGAACTACTCTGAGCGCCTACGCTTGGAGGGATTCACCGTCTATAATATCATGGGGCGGAAGGCACGCAGCCTCCTGTAATCAACGGTGTTAAACCCGAGATATACGTGAAGGATGGCAACCTTGAGAGAGTGATAATTGTCCGAGATGAAAACACGTATGATAGGAACTCGGATGAGCTGAAGAAGCTGAAAGAATACACTGTGATTCACCCAGAGCTCTCATACTGGGGTTTCTCCATCAGCGTGGATGGGCAGTGGAGACTGGAAGAAAACATAATCTAATGGACTATTTCCAGATCTTCAGTATAGTTATGAGGGAAGTAGCGGCGATGTTTTCTATTTTCCTGATATTCATTAGGATTTTTCTAAGTTCATCGAGGTCGCTGGCGTCTATCAGAGCTATCAAATCATTGGCTCCATGTGTCTCATAGACCTTGATGATACTATCTTTGGCTATTAGCTTGGAAGCCACATCCTCAAGGTGACCCAGATTGACATTTATCATGACTAGTCCGTGAACTTTTTTCCCCAAAAGTTCCTCGTTAAGATCCAAGGTGAAACCACGGAGTATTCCATCGTCTCTGAGTTTTTTAAGGCGGACATGGATTGTTGAGTCGGATACTCCTAGCTGTGAGGCGATCTCTGTGAAGGGTGTTCTTGAGTCTTTTTTTAGAATTGTTATGATCTTTTCGTCGATGTCATCCAGCGCAGGCATGATATGTTATTAAGAACTTCCAATCATTTATATTTATTTATAGAGAAGTTCGTAAAAATAGAATACCTTTATAAAGACTTTCGTACTACACACGATCAGATGTGTCCTGCCCCCATGGACACACAAAAGATAAGGATCATTATGCCAGAAAAAACAAGAGAAGAAATAGAGAAACTCGAAGAAAAAACAGACGAGATCATTGAGAAAATAAAGAAGAGTCCAAAGAAGGCAGCAAAAGGTGTCGAGAAGGAGCTTGAAGCACTGGACAAGAATGCTAAAAACCTCGTAAAGAAGATACAGACCTCCAGCGAAAAAGCCGATAACACCACCAAGAAGACTTGGAGTGACCTAGCTGAAAGAGCTCATAAAGTATCAAAGAAGATCAACAGGTCCTGGACAGAGCTCGTTAAGGCATCTAAGACGCTTCCGAGGGACCCTTAACAGGTAGGTTTTGAGTCTTGAAGTCGAGAAAGATTATCTGCAGTATCTGTGGCTTGACCTATTCCAGTATGGAAGAGTTAAAAGAACATAGACAAAAGCATCTACGCGAACGCAAAAGATAAGGCGTTCAAAAATTTTTGTATTGCTTCTTTCGCAGCGTTTAAACTAGACCGCCTCTGTAATGCAGGTATCTAGGCGAAGCATCTTGGCGATAAGAGCAATCGTTGACCAGCTGGGTAAACAAATCAAACAAATAGGACACTCAAACGACAAACCCAAGAGAATCCCATATATGGTTGTCTGGAACTTCACCAACAAGTGCAACCTCCGCTGCAAGCACTGTTATCAGGACGCAACCGAGAACGGCACACCAGACGAGTTAACCCTTGAGGAAAAGATCGCATTCGTTGACACAATGCATGACGCTGGAGTCAAGGTGCCCGTGATAAGCGGCGGCGAACCCTTGATTCACCCAGACTTCTTCCCCGTGCTGGACTACATGGTGTCCAAGGAAATGCATGTCGCCGCAGCAAGCAACGCGACGATGATCACAAAGGAGTACGCAGCCAAGCTCAAAGAGCATGGACTTGCCTACATTGAGATCAGCCTCGACAGCGTAGACCCCGCCAAGCATAACGAGTTCAGAGGCATGGATGGATGCTGGAACCTCACAGTGCAAGGCATCAAGAACTGCGTTGAAGCCGGGATATTCACCGCGATAGCCACTGTGTTCACCAAGAACACCATCGACGAGGTGGATGCCATGCTTGACCTAGCCGTGGAGCTTGGGGCACAGAGGTTCATCCACTTCAACTTCGTCCCAGCAGGTAGGGGACCGGAGATAGCCGATCAAGACCTGAGCCCAGATGAGCGAGAGGAACTGCTGAGAAAGCTCTTCAGGCGCAGGAGAACCATCGGCTTGGAGATACTGAGCACAGCACCTCAGTATGGCAGGGCTTGCCTTGAGGGCAGCCTCGGAAAATATCTTGAACCTGACCGGCTCTACGTGGAGACAAAGGCTCAGAAGAGTGAACAGTTCTACGTCCAGAGCCCAACGCATTACAATACGATGGAGAATAAGCGGAACGCTGTCCCATTGGAGTCGCTGCAGGGATGTGGGGCTGGTCGCCAGTTTGTCTGCATACAGCCTAACGGGGATATCTGTCCATGCATGTTCATATCCAACTGGGTTGAGGGGAACATTAGGAAGGAGCCCTTCTGGGATATCTGGGAGCGCTTCGCCACTATACCTTGTTTCGTTGAGCGGGACGCCTTGGAGGATGAATGCGGTTCATGCCAGTTCAGATATCTCTGCGGTGGATGCAGGGCACGAGCCATCAACTACATCGGTAACCCTATGGCTGCTGACACGGGCTGTATAAGAAACAAGGATAAGTGGCTTGTAGAACAGGGAAAAGTCTAGTTCTCGTCGCGGTCCAGCAGCATCACGGGCATTCTTGCACGATCAGGTGTGCATACCAGATCATGTAGCAGCTCAGGCGTCTGTTCATCCATAAGCCTTCTCATCTCCTCGGCGCATCCACGCACCTCCTCACCCGTCATCCTTCTCACGTTTGGCTCCAGCACTGGTCCAGTTCTTCCGCAGACTGGGCACTCCTCCAACAGTGTGACCATGTCCCCAGTGATTATAGTACCGGGGTAGCTGTTCGCCATGTGATCGATGAATGCGAGCCTTCCCTCCTCTCCGTAGTCTAGTGGTCGATTGTTCTCGTCGAGCACCATGGGGTAGACGAGGGATGGTGGGAGGTGGAGGTAGTGTCCTTCTGGGCATTGGATGGCGTGCCAGTTGCTCTCCACCATGGTGTAGAGGTCTATGTTGTTCTCGTGGGGGATTCCTAGGGTTCTCTGCGCCTTGTCTCTGAATTCTTTGAGGGGGATCTCCTCTGTGTCATGGAGCTTCCAGCCTCCGCCTGTGATGATTGCCCCCCTCTCGCCGAAGTCAAAGCTTCTTCCCTGCTGCTCCAACTCATCCATTACTCTCTGCATGATGAAAGGCGCCTCAGCTATGAAGACTCGGTCATTAGCCTTCTCACGTTCCTCAAGCCACTTTATCACGTTGCCAGTGATCTTGCGTGTGGTTCCCAAGAGCTGCATCGCTGCAGCCATCACTGCGTCGCTTAGTCCCCTGATGTCTCCATTGCTGATGCGCATGAGCTGGGTTGTGATCTCGCGATCAATCGCGTACTGTACGTCCGTGTATACGTCATCCATGAGTTTGACGACTTTCCCAACCCACATGTTGGTCTTTGACGGGTTAGGTCCGCAAAGGTAAGCATAAGCTGATGGGTCATACCAGTGTTCCAGCATCTCGCTGATGCCCATCTTGCCGAGGGCGTACTGGCTGCGCATGTAGGTTTTCTGGTCTTTTGGTATGAAGCTGAAGCGTCCACTGGTGCCGCTGCTGTAGACTGGGCTCAGACCTTTCTGACTGAATACGTCGATTAACTCATCCAGACTGGGGTTCTTCTTGCTGACGCTGGGCTTCTCCACCTTGTTTATGCTGATACTGAGAAGCCAGTTGATGAACTCCTGCCCCTCAAGATAAGCCTTGAAGAAGCGGTGACTGATGAGAGGTACTTTATCGAGGTCAGCGTAGGTCTTGAGGTCGCTGGGCTTGAAGTCGAACTCGTTGCAGTAAATATGATACCATCTGCTCTCATTGTACCAGTAATTGAATGCATACTTTATGGCGTTGAACCTGAGCGCCTCTGCTCTCTCCTTTGGCAGCCTGAAGAGGGTGTCCACGCCGTAGAGGGCCTCATCCACTGGGGTCCATGTGTCTCGGGGTGGCACGTAGCCGATCTCATGCATCTTCTGTACTGCTTTGTTGACCATTCCCGTTGCCTCTGGATACGTGTGAATACTCAATAAAAAGGTAAGCTATTGGGGGCTCGGAAGAACTAAAACAAGCCACTCCGCATGCAATAGTATGAAGGTTTTAGTAGTTTACAAGGGGCTCGCTGAAAGAATAAAGAAGAGGCTACCCGAGGACATCGAGGTAACATACCCTGAGAAGGGAACAGACGAGGAACTGATGAAGCTGGCAGCTGATGTTGATGTGATAGTCGCAACCCGTCTTTCAGCAATCGTCGCGGAGAACGCCCCCAAACTCAAACTACTCCAAAAAACAGGAGCAGGCGTAGACGACATGCCCTTTGAGGCGTTAAAGCCCGAGACCTATATGGCGAACACAAGTGGCAGTAGTCCCCTTCCATTGGCGGAGGGGGCGGTAGCACTTGTGCTTGCTTTGGCGAAGCGTATTGTGCCACGTGATGAGGGCTTCACCAGTGAGAGGAGTGAGAAACGTGGAGTGATGTTTCACGGTAAGACCGCTGGGATACTGGGCATGGGATCCATAGGAGCTGAGGTAGCCAAGATGCTCAAAGCCCTCGGCATGAATGTGGTTGCTACTCGCAGGAGCCACGATGAGAAGCTGAGAAAAGAACTTGGACTGATGTGGCTTGGAGACAAAGACGAGATAGATAAACTGATGCAATTGTCTGATTTCCTCATCGTCACAATACCACTGACACCCCACACAACTGGGCTCGTCGGGGAACACGAGATAAGGCAGATGAAGAAGGGCTCATACATCGTGAACATCGCACGCGCAGCAATAGTACAGGAACAACCCCTCTACGATGCACTGAAGGACGGCCACCTTGCTGGGGCAGCCATAGATGTCTGGTGGCAACCTCACTTCTGGGACCCGTTGTGGAACCTTGAGGATAACCCGGCCTCCAAGTATCCTTTCTGGGAGCTGGATAACGTCATCTGTATACCGCACAACATAGGATTCACAGAATATCAATCAGATGCCTCTCTGGAGATCATGGTGGAGAACATCCTAAGGACGAGAGACGGAAAGCCACCCATCAATCAGGTGGACAAGCGTCTCAGATACTAGGGGGGAGGTCAACCTTCCCAGACGAAATAGGGCTTCTCCAGCTCTAAACAGCCCCAGAACGGCTTATTTTCCATCTATATATGTGCAAAAAAGTGGATCAGTAACGGGCAAAATGTGACAAAAAACGCGTTGGTAAAGATGTTTTAGAAGGTGGTGGGCCGGGCCGGATTTGAACAGGCGATTACCGCGATGTGAACGCGGTGTCTTACCAAGCTAGACCACCGGCCCATCCACCCAATAGGGATAGGCATCAGATTAAAATTCTTTCCCAAAAATATGTAGAAGTTTAAATTGTATAAAAACCATCCAATGTTTATGTCCTCTGATGAGCAGGTGTGCTTCGACAAGAAAGGATTCGTTTTATTCATTGAGAGCCTGCGTGACTCTTTCGGCTCAGCTGGCGAATCCATGGTTTTCCATATGAGCAAACGTTATGGTAGTTATATTATCCAGTCAGCTATGAGCGGCTACACTGGGGCACCTAAAGGCGTAGAGGGAACCATGGATAAGAACCTGGATAAGGTGAAAACCCTTGGCTGGGGCGATATAAGCTTCGATGAGATGGACTGGGCGAAGGGTGAGTTCAAGGTCTCTATGACGAATAACAGCTTCATCGATTACTGCAAGTCAGGGCAGGATAGCATGTGCTTTTTCATAAAGGGAGTCTTAGCTGGGACACTTGAGGAGATCACACATCAACAGTTCAGTATTTCAGAGGAAGAGTGCGCAAAGAAAGGCGCCGAAAAATGCGTCTTCGCCCTAAAGCGAGTAGACTAATTCAATTTTATAAAAAGGTTTAACCCAAGAGTGAGAAAAAAAGGGGATTAGCCAGACCAGCCGGCATGCGCTCTATGGGAGCCCATCATGCCACCCCAGCCCCTTGGGCCACCACAGCCATATCCGCGCTGAGGAGGATTCTCGGGAGATGCTGGTGTATTATTGTCACCGTCTGGGTTCCCCAAGTATGGACCGGGACAGTAGTTCCCGTCACTATAGGGCATGGTTCCGTTCCACCATGGACCCGGATAGGTTCCGTTTCCCCACCGGTGAGGCATGGTGTTGTTCAGGCTCCAGTCCATCATTGGTGGATAGCTCTCATCTGAGTCTGTGCCCCAGAAGGGATGCGCTAATACGGGTCCGGTTGCTACCAGCGCCACTGCGCCTAGGCTCAGCAGGATTCCCGCGATGATTATTTTTGTCTTCATTTCTGTTCAGAGACTACCAGTATTGGGTTTAACATAAACCCTGACTGAAATTCTTGTTTCAGTTTCTGTAACAAGTGTTTTAGTTACCCTGTATAAGCGGCGGTTACTCGATGTATCTTAGTGAATAATGTATGATGTTTGGGTATTGGCCGATGGGCGGCTTTATGTGGATATGGGTGTTGATATTCTGTGGCCTATGTTACTGGGGATGGGGCTGGTTCAGGCCGAGAAGATACAGACGCTACTCATATCGTCAAGACCCATTGGAGATAGCCAGAGAGAGACTCGCGAGGGGCGAGATAACTCCAGAGGAGTACGAGGAGATAAAGAGGACACTGGATAAAGAAATTCAGTAACCTCCAGTCCAAGGTTTTTCTTCTCACCTATTTAAGGGACCGCCATATTCTCATAGATGATTAATTTAGAGCATCAAGGGCATCACATGGATCATGAGATGAGGGACCTCTAGCAATTGCCACGCGCGTGACAATTGTTGACCAGTAAACAAACGGAAAATGTTGGCGCGCGCCAGCTTCTCTAAATTGTTTGCCGGTCAACAAATTCTTGCACGTGCAAGAATTACCTAATCAAGTCTTGTGTGATAATACAATGCACATTAAACACTAAAAAAAGAAGGAAAGAGACAAACTCCAAGATAAAAAAATAATATTACTTTTTCTTGGGTTGTATGTTCAGAAAGATAGTCAGTTTAGTTTGTGTCTGTTTACAAAACTTTTCCATCTTTAATTGACGAAACTTCCTCATACCCTATGGGAATGGGTGGTTTACATTAGGGTAGGAGATTTGATGATTTAATAATAGTAATAGTAGTAGCAGAAGAAGAACTACCCGACCCCCGGGATCGGGGATACCTGTCGCATGTTGCGACGAACTAAAATTTAGAACTCATACGCCAAAACTCAAGCTAGAATACTGTCTTGTTTGTTTCAAGATGGATTGATGCATAATCATTATATTAGAGTATACCTGAATATACACCGACCTAAAATGAAACCCACATACCTTCCTGAAATTACGGGTGAAGACGCCGTACGTTTCCTTAGGGAGGATGCTGAACCTCTAAGTAAAACCCAGAAAGAATACGTAGAGGAATGCAGCAAGAAGTACGACAAGTATTTCAACCGTGAAAAATAGGGGTTTTCACCTTTTTGTGCGCTACTAAATATAATTCAGATGATCTTGTTTTTGAAAAATTAACACAGGAAACTGACCTAGGCGGGTTTTGCTGTAAAAAAGACCAAGACGATGATCCTTTAGAGGTAGATGATTTTATCCATAATTACTCAAAAGACCATCTTGAGAAAAAACTGAGTGCAACGTGGCTCTGTAAACACGGTGAATAAATCGTCGGCGTAATTTCTCTCTCAATGAGTTCCATTCGGGTAGAGGATTTACCTGAGGAAGAGGCCTATTTATTGGAAGGTCTTCCTTTCAAACAAATACCTGTGCTTTTATTGGGGCAAATAGGAACAGATGTAGGTCATCGAAGACGACATGTCTGTAAAGAGATGTGTGATTTCGGTATTTCTGCAGCAGTCAGAATGTCCAAGGATATAGGATGCAGGTACGTTGCTTTATCTACAGTTCAAGAATTAGTGCATATTTATGAGAGTATTGGATTCATTAGAAAAAGTAGCACTAAACAAAGAGTAGTAATGACCCAGAGAATCTGATTTGTGTCAAACCGTTTCAACCTACTCTAATGCTCCATGTAGAATATGTTAGTTTACCTGTTTGCTATCATTTCTACTATGGTTTTATAAAATAATTCAAGTTCAACTATTTTTTCGTTAGGTAACATCCTTGTGTGAGCAATGCTATGTCTTGTTTCCTCTAATTCTCCTAGTCTTGAAATAATCGTATCTTGCTTTTTAAAAACCGGTTCGAACAACTCCCAGTTGTTAATAATTAGCCTTCTCAAGTGAGGAAAAAGAGTATAATGTAAAATACTGAGAGTCCCATCTTCTTCAATCTTCTTTTCTGAGGCTATTCGTATTATTTCACTTGAGTTACAATCATCCATCCATGAATCACCATATTCTGTTCGCAAAGATAGTTCTATAAAGTCTCTAAGTGAATTTTCGAGTAAATATAACAACGAATATGCATATGCCATTAATTTAGAATCATTTTCTAAATTTTTTGGTTTTTTAATATATTAATAAAAAAAAAAATAAATTTTAAT
>CAYTVK010000037.1:0-13418 GCA_964441725.1 uncultured Candidatus Bathyarchaeia archaeon
ATAAAGAAATATAAAAATTTTCCAATTTAATATAACACACAGCGCGCATTTTGTAATTACTCGCACAATAAAGCAACGATTTTTGGAAGCCTTTTATCTATAAGTGGCTCATAATTATTAAATATTGATAAAACTCAATGTGATGCAATAGTGGTTATTTATGAGTGCCAGAAGGTCAAGATTTGAGATATATGTTGATGTCTTGACCGAAATAATGAATGGTGCAAAGAAACCAACGAAAATCATGTATGGCGCCAATCTCTCTTACAAACCGCTTAAGGACATTCTTCAGTCACTTCTCGACCAAGGTTTAATTGAAGAGGAGGATGGGAGAATTAAAGACAAGAGAACCAAGGTCAAGTATGGTCTAACTCTGAAAGGTATCAACGTAGTAAGATATTATAGCAAGGCAAAAGACTTGGTAGAGATATCTAACCCAAAAGACCTTGATTAGGGGTCAATGTCTCCCTGTACGATAAAATCTCGATGGATACTTAGTTCTCTGGAGAGCCAGTTCTTTGTATATAATACATCGAGTTCATACTGGACAAGATGTTTTTCGCCAATGTTCTTTACTTTTTTTGCCTTTAACTCTAGACCGATGGATAATTGCCCATTTAGGAGCGAAAATTGTGTATCCAAGTTCTCCATCTTGATACCGGATAATATGAGATTTTCATTGTTTTCTTTCAACTCCAGTGTTATTTCGGGAGTTTCTTCACTGTATCTGTATATCTTATTCTCAGTAATGGCGACACAGTAAAACGTTGAGTCTATTAAGTCAAAGCATATTAGCTCGGAGTCAAGGGCTCTGTCCCTGAACTCATCCCAGTCCTTTAAGGATATTTTGAGGCTTGGAGGGTTCTGCATGAGTTTTTGTGGCTGGTTTTCATCAAGAAGATTTTCCGCTCGCGAAATCAATACATCTAGGTTTTTCTCGTGGTCTTTAAGGACGTTGATTAGGAAGTCCATTACTTCGACTTTATCTGCGTGACTCATACGTTTCCCTGCTTTTTCGGATAGAAACCCATCCACACGTATAGGATATAAGGAAAAAGGGGCTTTGTAACATATCAAAAAAGAAGAAAACCGATCAGTGTAAGAGACATATAAGAATAGTATAGAACACGGTTCATAGATTTTGATAAATTAATCAATGATTTGATCGTTTTTCATAAACTCTCGTAGTACAGTGGTCGCAAAGGACCCCTTTGGGAGGGTGAAAGATATCTCTAATCCTTCAGGGTTTTCGTTTAACGATATCTTGGGTAGTATTCTGCCTAGTCTTCGGGTTCCTTTTACGTGGTGTTTTCTGAAATCTTTCTCGGTGATTGCTACTGAGTCCAGTATTTTGTTTTCAAGTTCCGTGGCTTCATACTGTGACTGACGCATCTTGTATCCATACATTGGGGCGGTGAAACTGATCTCCTTATCATTGAACCTCCTCTGTTCGGTTTCTAGGTCTTCGACGATGAAAACTCCTCCAGTATCATGTTTCTTCGCTAAATCTCCATGTATCAGTGTTGAAAATTTACTCTGTTCAACCCTTTCAGCTAGGTATCTGTTACATAGATAGCTTTGATAACTTGAGAGAAGGTACTTTCGGAGCCAGCGGTCTCCGAGACGTTTTTTATTCTTTAATATAAGCCAGCCTTGGATGATGTTTTCTCCTTCTTTCCCGGTTCTCTGGACGCCATAATAATTAGGTATCCCAATTTTGTGTATTTGTTCAGATATTTTCTTAGCATTCTCCAGTGCTTCATCAGTTACATCTGTAACTGTCACAGTGAATCGGTTTCCCTCAAGATGACCGGCTCGCAGCTTATTGCCATGATATTTAGCCCAGTTAACCTTGACCGATAGCTCAGCTTCCACGATCCTGATTACATCTTCCGGCTCAGGCTGCTCTCCATCAAAAACCACGCTAAAGGTCTGGGTAGCTATGGCGTACTTGTCTTTTAACCCAGCTTTACCAACTTCTGATGGGTCAAGGTTGAACAACTCAGCGAGTTTCAACTGAACATCCCGAGTGGTTATGTTTTCTTTTGTAATATTCATGTAGAGATGTATTCCTTCTCCACTTGGCTCATAGAGGGAGATTTCTTCAACGACAAAATGACTGGATTTTTGGCGTATTTTTCCACCTATACCAGAATATCCTTCGGTAATATAGGGTAGGTCTAGATTAATTTCAGGGAGGTCGTTGAACATTGTATGCTCCAAAAAAGGTATTGAGTGATAAAGGTTTACTCTGTAGCTGGGCTCCAGTCGGGTTTAGTCCAGGGCAGAGACTTTCCCTGAACATATGCCTTGATGGGGTTCTTATAGGGGAACAATGCCACTGCTCCACCGGTGTGCAGGAACAGAATATTATCAGTATTCTTGAATTTGCCCTTTCTTACAAGGTCAATTAGACAAGCCATCGCTGTAGCCGTGTAGACTGGATCAATGAGCAGTCCCTCTGTCTCGGCGAGCATTTTCACTGCCTCCAACTTGCCATCAGACATGAATCCATAGCCACCGCCCACGTATTCATTGTAAACTATTATGTCTTCGTCTCTGAGTTTGAAGTCTAGACTGTATTTTACTTTGGCTTCCTCGACTATGCTTCGCACTTTCTTGATTTGTTCTTTTTTCTCGGTCCACCCTACAGCTGCTCCTATGATCTTCATGTTGGTGTTAAACGCCTTTGCACCCATCACTAGCCCTGCTTGAGTTCCCCCTGAACCAGTGGCGTGAATCAGTGAATCAAAGTGTACACCAGCGTCGTTTGCCTGATAGGTTAGTTCCAGAACAGCGTTCATGTACGCTGAGGCACCTGTTGGGGTTGAGCCACCTACTGGAGTATAGTATGGGTTTCTGCCTTCATCTTTGAGCTTTTTTACAGTTGCCTCAATGGTTTCCATGAATTTTTCTGGTCTGACTGTTTTTACGTGAGCTCCCATTAGATGATGAAGGAGATGGTTTCCATCCCAGTCCTTACTATCATAGTCTTCGTAAGGCGCTGATTTAATCAGGTAAACGTCCATGCCGAGTTTCTTAGCAGCAGCCACTGTCTGGGTGCACCAGTTGCTCTGGAATCCTGCTCCTGTGACAATTACGTCTGATTTCGTTTCAATGGCGTCCCCCATGATGTATTCGAGTTTTCTCGCCTTATTTCCACCAAAAGCGATGCCTGTAAGATCGTCGCGTTTAACCCATATTCTGGGTCCCCCAAGTTTCTTTGTTAGATTAGGTAGAAACTGTATTGGAGTAGGTAACGTGGCGATGTGTGCTCTTGGGAATTCGCTGAATTTCATATGTTTTAATCAGATGTTCAAAGGTTTAAGATCATCTGTCATTTCCATTTAGCTAGTTTTTTTTGATCTTCCAGCCATCGTTCGATGTTTTTTAGGTCTGTTTCTTTCTGTTTTTTGACGTCTTCTATTTGTTTCTCGATCTCTCTCTGTTTGTACTTTGCATAGTTCTCTATGTTATCGTACTCTGATGGACTTTTGTTGAAAGACATGTATCTTAGGTGGTCCAGTTTTCGATCAGGAAGTCTGGTCATCCATTCCTCGGTTTCTTGGAACATGCCCTCGTTATTTCTGATCATAACGATTAGAAAGGGGAGGATGTCGTTTCTCACCTTATCAGTGGATGTATGACAACTATAGGCGATCCGATTCGTGACGCTGTTAAGACGTCTTCTACTGTGATACGTCGATATGTACCGCCATTTCGCCTGAGGTTCCTTATAGTAGGGCAACACCCACACATTTTTACCGTATACCCATTTAGCCCCAATTGCCCTTAGCTTATTATTCAGCTCACCCCAGACGTCTTTACCCAGCCAACCATTTGGTTTGATAACGATACCTTCCTGTGTTTCCTGGGTTCCGAGCCTGCTTGGCGGTAGTCCAATTGAGCGTAGCGTTGATTCCAGCTGACTCTTGTATCCGGTTCCTTGGGATTTCTTTTTAGAAAATGCGACTCCTCCTGTCATGAGGTCAAACATATATTTTAGTAGACGATAATCGTAGGATTTTGCCCTATTCTGGTATATGTCGGCCTTAGCCATGATCTCTAGGGCGTGTGCTCGTTCTACTGGATCATCTATAACGATTGGTATGTTCTCGTATATCCAGTCGTATAGATCGTCGTAATTTATCATACTCTGCCGTATTGTTTGACGAGCCTCCCAGAGGCTTGTAGCTGAGAATATCTTGTTTAGGATATTGGGTGTCAGATCCTGTCGATCTCGTTTATGTATGATGTCGCCATCGGCAGGAGAAATGGTTTTTTTTCCGCTGGATACTGTCTCTAGGTCTACTATCGCTGACCGTAGGTCGCCTTCGGTTTGGACAGCTATCAGGTCAAAGACATCTGGGTGAACGTTGATGCCTTGATCTTCGGCTATTTTTTCGAGCTTTGCGTATACTTCTTGAAACGTCAGTGGCTTGAACTCGATACTCGTTACTTGACGGAGAATGGAGCTAAACCTCGACTCCATGTTCTCTTTGATGGTGTTGGCGACGAGAATCATTGGGGATACGGATTCATCTATCGCTTTCGCTATGTATGAGACTCCACCCCGGTCATTTGTGCCGCTGAGACCATCCATCTCATCCAGTAGGATCAATCGTCTCTGCCCAAACAAGGTGACATTTTGTTTTATTGCCTTGCCAACGCTCTCTTCTAGGTTGTTTTTGTTTCGCGCATCGCTGGCGTTGATCTCTATTAGATCAAAGTCGTATTCGTTTGCCAACACTTGCGCTATGCTGGTCTTTCCTATACCTGGTGGACCGTAGAGGAATATAGCCCGCTTCTTTGGAGGGGTTTTACTCTTCCAGCTTTTCAGCCATTTCTCTATGGCTTCAACTGCGGCTGTGTTTCCTACAAAGTCCTCTTTTCTTGCGGGGCGGTATAGGTTAGTCCAGGGTTGGCTCACTTCATTTCTTCTCCAATTAGAGCAAGGTGCGCCAGCAGTGTAGATAGCTGTATTTCCGCTCTTGAGCCCTGTGTCAGCCTGTAGTCTACCTCCCCGATGGTGTCGCTGAGTTTTACTTTCATCTGCTCAGTTAGTGTGGAGTGCCGCATTATCTCACGGTAGATGTTACGGATTATATCGTCAGGTGCTAGCCCCTGATCTATTAACAGCTCTCTTAGAAGTTCTCTGCTCTCCAAGAATCTTCCTTCGAGGGCCACCTCAAGCATCTCGATTATTTTCTCTGGGCTCACGTTGCCTAACAGATTGTAGATGGCTACGTCATCGATTAGTTTCTGGTTGGCGGCTGCTGCTTGGAGCAGGTTAATTGCTTTTCTTACATCGCCTTTGCTTGCCTGATAGATGGCGTCCAGTCCTTCGTCTACTATTTCCAGTTTCTCTTTATTTGCTATTAACTGGATGTAGTTCTTTAAATCCGGTTCCTCAAGTGGGCTGAACCTGAAAACGCTGCAACGACTCTGGATGGGGTCAATAATGTTTTCACTATAGTTTCCTATAAGGCAGAATCGACAGGTCTTGGTGTATATCTCCATGGTTCTACGCAGCGCGTGCTGAGCATCACTGGTGAGGTGGTCTGCTTCATCCATTATGAGTATTTTGAAGCTCACAGGGCTCGCTATGGCGGCTGTGCGTGCAAAGTTTTTCACCTTCTCACGGATAACGCCGATACCGCGTTCGTCGCTTGCATTCAGTTCGAGGATGAAATTTCGGTACCCTGATCCGTATAGGTCTCTTGATAGGGCAAGTATGCTTGTGGTTTTTCCCACACCTGCTGGTCCCACGAGTAGCAGATGAGGTAGGTTTTTTTCTTCTACGAATGTCTTGAATCTTGATACTATTTCCTTCTGGTTTATCATCTGGTCGAGGTTTTGAGGCCTATATTTTTCTGCCCACATTCCGCTGCTCATGGTATCACGTTACTCTACTAACACATTGGGTGCGTTTAATATGTTATTCTAGTGGTTTCTGAGGTGGAGACTCCGATAAATCTGGGGTTGTACTTTCATTGATCTCGGGTATTCTGATCTGCGGATGGCTTTAAGGTGTTGAGGCAAAGTTTGGATTAAGTTGAAGAAGAAAAGCCTCAGAAGAAAATCTTTAGAAAGAGTGTTTCACCTGATCACAGACCTAGATGAATATCGATTCACAGAGACTAGAGATGAAATAGAGAAAGAAAAGAGACCCAAAGAATGAGTCGATTAGTCTCTCAAACCTTCTACTTCTATTAATCCACTTACCATACGATAGTATTTCAGGACGTTTTCGCCTTTCAACGTAATACTATATTCTCGTTTTGAGCGTTTTTTACCCGGCATTACTGATTCCTCTAAAAGTCCCTGTTCGGTTAGGTTTTCGAGAATTTCTTTTAAGCTCTTCCAACTGAGATTACAGTTATACATAATCCGTGTCGGCTTTTCTTCACCACGCTTGATGCAGTCCAAGACCTCGACTGACAGCTGAAATTTGGATCTTCTGGCGCTCAATTCGAGCATTCCTAGTTGAATTTAATAAAAAGGATTGTTTAGTATTGTTAGATATTCTTGATCTGAACCATTGGCACATATCGTTATGATATATTACTGGTAGAGATTATGAGAGGGGCTCCTTCCACTCCTTATAATATGTCTCAATCTCATCCCTGAGTTTCTCAGGTATTTCCTTCTCGAAGGGAAACGCGGCTGCCTCGGTGATGTACCGTGTCATCCATGTCTCGATGAATTTACCCTGTGTCTCCAATGCTTTTGGACTAAGATACTCTATGATATCCTCGACGCTGTGCATCATGATATCTATCCCACTACGTCTGCTGAAGCTCGCACTGGGCACCCCTACAGCAGATAACGGCGTGCCATCGCTGCTGTAAACTGTTTCCTTGACATCGTATACGGTTCCAGTCTCCTTGCTCAGAAGCTTCACGGAGTCCGTTAGGATGGATGGACCAATAATTGAAGCCGCGTTTGTACCGATTAACGCTCCATGAACATCCAAGTTTACTGATAAAAGTGTCTTATCCAGCTCTGTCTTTGCTTCCTTGTTCTTCTCTTTTTCCTCTTTGTCATCTTCCTTGAGCTGCTTGGCGTACAGGTTGCTTCCGTCTAGCCCCATCTCTTCACTACCCCAAGCGATGAATCGGAGTGTTCGTTTGCTTCCCTTTTCCTTGAACACTCGAGCAAGCTCCATAGTTATGGAGGTTCCACCAGCGTTATCGCTTGCTCCCCTTACATCAGGAACCGTGTCGTAGTGGCCACCCACGATTATTATCTCATCAGATTTAGTAGCTCCTTTCAGCTCAGCGATGATGTTTTGAGTCTTTCGTTCAACCTTCTCTGACTCCACAACTATCTTCGCCTGTTTCGCGTTGTTCTTCAGTAGCTTGAGTCCATCCTCGAATCCTATCCGAACAGAGGGGAAATTGCCGTATTCCTTGTCTTGTGGATAGTTTCCCCAAAAGTGTTTGGGAAGTATTTTTGGATAGTTTTCTATGAAGATGAAACCGATTGGTTTTAGTTCAGCTATTTTCTCGAGGTTTTTACGCTGGATTCCGTTGGTTACAACTATTTTGCCTGTAATTTCAGGTGTCAGGTATTCTTCATCCGTGGTCTCGATGTGTACAAGTTCACCTGTTACTCCCTCTGGGCCTGTGCGTCCTATCAGGGATAATCCTTCACAGGGTATGGATTCACAGTATGGCTCGATTATCTCAAGCGATTGATTAACAGTGTAACCTGTCTTTATCTCAAACTCCTGAGTCGATACATCGAGTCCCAGCCCCTCAAAATATTGCTTGATATAATTCGCAGCCAACTGGTCTTCAAGGCTACCACCGGGTCTTGCCCCGATCTCTACAGCAAGCTTCTCAATATGTTTGAAGGCTTTCTTTCCGTCAAATAATGTCTTCATAGTTCTGATAGCTTCGGAAACGGTGAAAAAACTTGCTATATAGCGGTCTTTGTGGCTCCGCCGTGATGCGTTAATCTGGGGCGGATTTGAACGATTAACACCTGATCTGGGCCAAGGTTGGACTTATCCGCTCGGACTACTGCCTGTCCAGTCTCAAGATGGTGTGGAGGTATTGGTGTTCCTTCTACTATCTGCTTCAATAGGTTACTGCTGATGATATCCGACTTGTGGAATATCTTAATGTCACTTCCCTTGATGACCTTGGGGTCAACATCCTCAGGGAAGTGTGTGTCCAGCATGAGCCATGTTCCGGCGTGGCGTTTCTTGCGGATAAGGTAATTGATGTAGTCTGTGAAGTCCTTGCTCAGTCCTTTTCTCAAGTAGTCGTGGGCTTCGTTTATTATGAATACGAACTGCTCTCGCTCTGTTCTGGTATCATTCAATAAACTGCTGATCACGAGCATCATAACGCTGAAAATGTCATCAGGCTCCATCATGATCTTGCGCAGGTCAAATATATTCACACCGCCTATCTGGAGATTTTTCAAGAAGTCTCCACCTGAAAGATAATCTTGAAGGGTTTCAAGTCTCATGTTTGCGAAGCTCTTTTGATTGGGGTTCAGATCACTTGCTTCAATATGTTGCCTGATCTTCTCTAACCCAAAATCGTCATCGTACTGGGTCTTCTTGATTATCTGGAATATCTTCTTAACATACATGCTACCGCTCTTTCTGCCTATGCTGAGAACATATGGCCAGTCCTCAGCTGTCAGCCGCGATGGGTTAATCGCGATAGGGTAAGCCTTGGTACCATAGTCTTCCTCGAATCTTGATCTCTCGTTCTCATAGACAAAGGGATCAATGAATATCCGGAAGTTATCAGCGGTGATAACTCTCTGAGGAACAGCATCATATTCTTCTTTCAGTAGCTTTGCCTCAGAAAAGTCTAAGTTTGGATCAATAATGCTCCAGAACTCTGAACGAGTATCCTCGCGGGGTTTATGAAATACGATTATCGTTGCTGGTCTCTTCACCTGACTGATCTTTGGGATCGTTTTCGATAAGAGCATCTCAGTGATCACTCCAATTGTGTAGCCTTTTCCGCTCCCCTGTTTTCCACAGACAAACACGATGTGGGGCTCATTCAGGTCAACAGCTACTCGATCAGTACCAGTTTTTCCAATTATCCCCCACTGAATTGGTGGCTTATCTATTCCTATTACTATCTCTGGCTCAATCTCGTTGGTGATAAATGGTTCCTGAGGCGAGGGGATATTTTCGGTAAGTATCGGGGGTGGGATATTTTCTGGTTCATCCTTCGGTTTAGGTTCGATTTCTTCTTCCGGCTCTGAGCTTTGTTTCTCGGATGGCATAGACTCAGGGTCATAGTACAGGATGTATGGCTCGTTTTCAACGACATCCGGTGATTTTTCTTCTGCTTTGTTTTCCTTTTTCTCTATAGGAGTCTTTAGCCCAAGTATAGTTGAGCGTATTAGAAAGACTATGAATGCAACTGGTATTGAGATTAGACTGAAGTTGATGATCGTCTGGTTGGGGATAAGACCAAGGAGCGGATTCCATTTAATCGGGTAGAACAGGTTAAGATCACTATAATTGAAGGCGTCAATGAATACGTGAAGCCAGACTCCGAGCACAGAGGTTATCATTAAATCCTTGAGAGTATAATCTCGGGGAAGAGTTTTCCCTATTTGAATTGGCTTAATATATCGCTTCAAAACAAACATGGGCAACGCCAGTAACACGCCCACAACAGAGCCCATTGTTAAACTATGGAACACACCATGCATCGACCAATCAGCTAAGCCCAGAAACACCGCCAGCGGCTCTAAATCAAGTATCAAGCTAGCTATCAGGAAGGTGGGTATATCCAGCAATGGGTATAATAGGAGGGCTACTAGGAGTGCAGGCCCTACGTGGTAGGGTGTGAACGGCATCTACTCTGCTAGATGTGCACAACAAATATAAAAGATAATAAAAAAAGCTAGAGAAATTTAGATAACTTCTTTCTTACGCAGAGACTCTATCTGCTTCTCAGTGTATTCACAGAGTTCTTTCAGTATTTTCTCTGTATGCTCCCCAAGTTCGGGGGGATAGATGGATAATCCTGTTTCTGACTCTGAAAACCTGAAAGGAGTTCCGATCTGCTTAATTTGCCCAGCCTTAGGATGCTCCATCTCAACAAGCATTCCTCGGTGAAGCACCTGTGGATCAGAAAAGACCTCATCTATCGTGTAGACTGGTGCACATGGGAAGCCGGATTCTCTGAGGCTTTCAAGCCACTCGTCTCTTGAATTCTTCATAAATGCGTCTTCGATGATTGGGATGAGAGTTTCCTTGTTCTTTACCCTAACATCGTTGGTCTTATAATCAGGGTCCTCGATCAGATGAGCTAAATCTAGTATGTTGCAGAGAATTGCGAATAGTCGGTCATTTCCCCCTGCTATCAGTATGTATTTACCGTCGCCTGTCTGGAACGCCTGATACGGCACAATACTGGGGTGAGCCCCACCCATTCTCTCAGGCACTTTACCTGTGGCAAAATAGTTACCAGCCACATATGTCATCCATGAGACACCTGCATCCATCATGGATAGATCAATATACTGTCCTACTCCGTATTTGTCGCGTACACGCAGGGCAGCAAGTATGGATATAACTCCATGTAATCCAGCGTTGATGTCCTCAACAGCCACACCTACACGCATCGGAGCCCTTCCCTTCTCCCCTGTTATCCCCATGAGACCGCTCATGCCCTGAATTATCAGGTCGTAGCCTGGCCACTGGGCGTATGGTCCTGTCTGACCGAAGCTTGAGATGCTGCAATAGATTATCGTGGGGTTAATTTTCTTCAGGACATTATAATCTATGTTGAGGCGCTCTGTTACGCCGGGTCTAAAATTCTCAAGCACTATATCGCTTTTCGCAGCAAGCATATGAACGATCTTGACACCTTCCTCGGTTTTTAGATCTAATGTGATACTTTTCTTACCACGATTAAGTGAAAGATAGTAGCTGCTCACTCCGTTGATGAATGGAGGATAGGCTCTTGTATCATCGCCTCGTTGAGGAATCTCGACCTTGATGACTTCAGCACCCAAGTCGCTTAAATTCATTGAACAAAACGGACCAGCGAGCACCCTCGATAAGTCGAGCACTCTTATACCCTTTAACGGTGGATCTGATGCGGAATTTGACATACCTGAAGACAGGCATCGTGAAGTGAAAAGACTTTTTATAGAAAAAATAAGGCGGTTACTTTTTTTCCTTCTTTTTCAAGTACTCGTCTATTGATTCGGCGGCTTTTTTACCGGCTCCCATAGCGCTGATAACTGTTGCTGCTCCACTTACCACGTCGCCTCCAGCGTATACGCCTTCGAGAGTGGTAAGCATCGACTCTTCGTCTGTGATTATTGTACCGTGTCGTGTGGTCTCTAATCCATCTGTTGTCTGCTGGATAATGGGGTTCGGGCTTTGCCCAATGGCGATTACCACTGTATCTATTGGTAGTCTCCACTCGCTGTCTGGAACAGGCTCTGGTCGTCTTCTCCCTGAGGCGTCTGGTTCTCCGAGCTCCATTCGAATAAGCTCAATAGTCTTCACGTTTCCCCTACCATCGCCGATAAACTTTACAGGGTTATTTAGCAAGGTAAAGATTACTCCTTCTTCCTCAGCGTTCTCTACTTCTTCATGACGTGCTGGTAGCTCGCTCATGCCTCGTCTATAGATAATGTGTACGTTTTCTGCTCCAAGCCGTAGGCTACAGCGGGCTGAATCCATCGCGACGTTTCCTCCGCCGATTACGGCTACGTTTTTCCCGACCTTTATGGGGGTATCATATTCAGGGAATCTGTATGCTTTCATCAAGTTAGTTCTGATGAGGAACTCGTTTGCGCTGTAGATTCCACTCAGGTTCTCGCCGGATAGATTCAGGAAATTGGGTAGACCAGCGCCGCTGCCGATGAACACGGATTCGTATCCATCGTCGAACAGCTCTTGTACTGTATAGAGTTTCCCTATCATACTGTCTAGGTTGATGTCTACGCCGAGTTTCTTGATGTACTGTATCTCTGATTGAACAATCTCTTTTGGTAGCCTAAACTGTGGGATACCATACATTAGAACGCCGCCGGCGACATGCAGAGCCTCAAACATATCAACGTGGTGACCTTTTTTCTTCAGCTCAACTGCAACAGTTAACCCAGCTGGACCCGCTCCAACTACGGCTACGTTATGACCGCTATCCTCCGCAGTCTCTGGGATATCAACTCCTGTTTCTCTCTCATAGTCGGCTACAAAGCGTTCAAGACGACCTATCCCAATGGGGTCTCCCAATATCCCGACTACGCAGAATTTCTGGCACTGGTTTTCCTGTGGACACACTCTTCCACAAATAGCGGGTAACGCGTTGAATTCCTTGACCCTTTCAGCCGCTGCTTTGAATTTTCCCTCTCTAATCAGTAGAATAAAACTGGGAATATCGATATTAACTGGACACCCTTTTATGCACTGGGGATTTTTGCATTGAAGACAGCGGGAGGCTTCCTTCATAGCAAGTTCCTCTGTGTAACCCTGTGCTACTTCCTCGAAGTTATGGATACGTTTCTCAGGGCGCTGTTTAGGCATCTCGGTTGCGGGTTGATTGAACGCCATCATTGCTCAACCTCCAGCTTGCGGACCACCATAGCGATCTTCTCCTGCGGATTATAGACCCTCATTCTCATGATGAGTTCATCAAAATCCACCTTATGGCCGTCAAACTCTGGACCATCAACGCAGCTGAAACGCGTACTTCCTCCCACAGTTACCCTGCATGCTCCGCACATTCCCATACCGTCAACCATTATTGGGAATAGATTGACCATGGTAGGAATTTCATATGATTTGGTCATTTCACTTATGTTTTTCTGTAAACTCGTTGGCCCGAT
The DNA here is from genome assembly GCA_964441725.1 of uncultured Candidatus Bathyarchaeia archaeon. GTDB lineage: Archaea > Thermoproteota > Bathyarchaeia > TCS64 > TCS64 > RBG-16-57-9. The sequence goes on from CAYTVK010000037.1 coordinate 12,835, forward strand.
AGTGAAAACATAGTCGTATTTGTTTTTCGCCAAGAGCTCATTCACGATGTCAATGTCCTCAAGCCCATATGAGCCATCATCTGTACAGATGTAAACCTCATCAGCGACCTCTTTTACCTCGTCTTCAAGCATCACATTGTCCTTGTTACGGTAACCGAATACCGCTGTTACATGGTTCCCAGCTTCTTTGAAGGCTCTAATCTGGTAGAGCATAGCCCCAACGAATACACCGCCTCCCACACAGAGGATGTTCCCATAGTTCTTGATATTTACATCATTACCAAGTGGTCCAGCGAAGTTAAGTATCGAGTCACCTTCCTCAAGCTGGCCCAGTTCAGTGCTGCTTTTCCCGACCTCTGCGAAATATATGTCGACGGTTCCTTTCTCGGTATCTGTGCCAGCTATAGTTATCGGTAGGCGTTCACCTGTCTCTTTCGCTCTAACTATTACGAAATGTCCTGGTTTTGATTTGTGAGCAACAGCTGGTGCGTATACCTCAAAATACTTTACGTTTGGCGTGATCCCCTTTTTTGTTACTATCTTGAACATGAATTCACCACGACGAAATGAATCTCATTAAGAAG
>CAYTVK010000038.1:0-13214 GCA_964441725.1 uncultured Candidatus Bathyarchaeia archaeon
CAAGTTCCCATGGATTAAGGCTACTGACCCAATCAGTATAATTATTGGGGCGAAGGCTGGCGATGTTCTTAGAATAGTTCAAAAGAGCGAGACAGCAGGCAGATACGAGGGCTACAGATACGTAGTCTAGTCTCGGGATAGTTCAGATAATATTACAATAGCCTCACCGAGAGGCATGTTTAATCTTTGGCTGAGTTCTTCTGCTGTGATTGCAGGATTTTCTATAATTATTACGTCTTTTGTGTAATTGAGGTGCGCCTTGTACATGGGGAGCGATTGTGCAGTTTCCACGAGAATAAGCCATAACGGTGTATCCTTATACTCCTCAGCCATAGATAGTAATTAGTTTTTATAAGTTAAAGGTTAGCCTTGGATTAACTTGTCATACATTTTGTCTAGGGTCCATCTGAGGCTGCTGTTGATTTCTCTCAAGCGCCTTTCTCCTCCATAGTTTTCTATTGTCAGCGATGATATCTTTCCATCCTGTTCCTTTAATGTGTATTCAAGTACTTCACTTGGGTCAAGTTCACCGTTGGTTGATCTTTCTTGATCGGTTTTTCGCATGTTTTCAAGAACTCGTTCAATTAGGAAACTTTGGAATGGAGGTATGTCTACGGTGAAGTCGAAGAGTTCAGCGGGAGTGAATATGATTGAATGTTCTTCGATTTGGATTGTTCCCAGAATGGTTCCGTCTTTGCTTGTGATGTTCATGGATTCCTCTGGTGTTTCTTCGTTTGTAGAAGGTGGAATTGTGTCAGCTCTTGGCTTCAAGGATTTCTGGGTTATATTGTCTGCTGTTGTGAATGTTTTAAACCCTGATGTAACTATGAGTTTATCTATTTCCTCGACTGCTTTTTGGAGGTTTTGCATTTCCTGTTCTAGTTCAAGTATACGCTGCTCCATTGATTCACGGAACCCTAGGAGTTTTTTTGTTTCTTGTGCATTGCTCATAGTTGTATGCCTCTAATGAATAGAAATGGATAGGGAATTTAAAGGCATAACGTGATTTGATAATGTAGTATGTTAGGTAAAGGATTCGTGGAAAGCTATCTCGAATTAAGTAGAATGAAGGATAGCTTTCTATGTGTTGGAATCGACCCAGCCACAGAGGACATGAGAAGCAAGAATAGTATTCCCATGTTTTTTATTGAGGAGAAAGGGGAATCAGAGGCGTTAAGAGAGTTCTGCCTCCATGAAATTGAGAGTGTAACTCCTTTTGCTCCTGTTATCAAGCCAAATGCTCAGTTTCTTGTCTATGTACTTGGTTATGAAGGGCTCAGGGACATTGTTGATAAGATTCATGAAGGTAATAGCTTGGCTCTGCTGGACATCAAGCTCAGTGATATAGGTACTACTATGGATGCCGGGCTTTATTGGATAGATAGGCTTGGCTTCGATGCTGTTACATTCAGTCCTTTTCCAGGATATGAGAATGGAGTAGACGCTGTTTACAGGTGGAGTGATGAGAAGCAGAAGGGAATTTTTGCATTATGTAGAATGAGCAACCCTGGTACTCATGATTATCAGAGTAGATTAATGGATGGTGAGAAGTTTTACAAACGATTAGCTATGGATGCATTCGAGCATGGTTCCAATGGGTATGTTGTTGGTTGTACAGCAAGCGAAGAACTGAAGGAGATCAGGGAGATCATTGGTGAGGATACTTTGATACTCTCTCCTGGCCTAGGGGCTCAGGGTGGTGATCCTAATGTTGCGCTTCTGTATGGCACAAATAGTAACGGGGAGGGTTTGATTGTCTCATCTTCTCGTGGGATTAATTTCGCATACGAGTCGCTTGGCTGGGGATTTGAGAGATACGCTGAGGCTTCTGGTCAAATGGCTAAGAAAAAGCGTGATGAGTTGAACGCTATTCGGAAAAAGCTTGGAAAATGATGAACCGTAGAGGTTTAATATTGCACAGGGTAACGATATGAGAGGTTTAAACGGTTGACCACCAAAATCTATGAGGTAAGGTTCCATGGCCGAGGGGGCCAAGGAGCTTGGACAGCCTCGCTTCTTCTCGCTCAGGCAGGATTAAATGAGGAGAAGAATATACAGAGTTTCCCTGCCTTTGGGCCTGAGCGCGCTGGTGCACCGATTACGGCGTTTACCCGCATCAGTGATGAAAAGATACAGCTACATTCTAGCATTTATGAGCCTGATGTTGTAGTAGTTTTAGATCCTACTCTTCTCGGACCAGCTGTGGCAGAAGGGATTCAGAATAAGACTAAGTTAATCGTTAACACTGATAAATCCGCCAAAGAGGTCCTTGATTTTCTAGGATTGAAAGGCGTTGATACATGGACCGTGGACGCGACGACTCTGGCAATTAAAGTGCTGGGTAGGCCTATCACAAATACTGCAATGCTTGGCGCTGTTGTTAAGGCAACTGGCGCAGTAAAGCTTGACAGTATTTTGCAGGTCGTCAGAGAACGATTTGACGGCAAGATCAGTGAGCTAAACGAGGAGCTTGTGAAGAGGGCATATGAGGAGGTTAAAGAGGGATGAGCAAACGAGATTGGCAGGAGCTTCCTAAAGGAGCAATCAGTTACAAGAGCAGCATGGATTACAAGACTGGAGATTGGGGTGTTAATGCGCCTAAGATTGATCACAGTAAATGCACAAAGTGTACTCTCTGCCACTTCTTCTGCCCAGAAGGAGCTATAAAAATGCGTGAGGATGGCTACACTGAGGTTGATCTAGATTATTGTAAAGGCTGTGGTATCTGTGCAAAAGAGTGCCCTGTAAAATGTATAGAGATGGTGAGAAAGTAATGACTAAGCAGAAATTAATGGGACTTAATGGTGATGAGGCATCAGCCTATGCAACTAAACAGGTTAATCCTGATGTTGTAGCAGCTTATCCGATTACGCCTCAGACAATCATAGTAGAACGATTTAGCGAATACGTTGCAGATGGCTTGGTTGACTCCGAGTTTGTTCCAGTTGAGTCAGAACACAGCGCAATGAGCTGTAGCGTCGGGGCTTCTGCAGCAGGTGCGAGGGCTTTCACAGCTACAGCAGCTAATGGATTAGCGTTAATGTGGGAGATATTGTACATCGCTTCAAGCCTCAGACTGCCCATAGTTATGGCTCTTGCCAACAGGGCTCTGAGTGGACCAATCAACATTCACAACGATCATAGCGACGGAATGGGAGCAAGAGACAGCGGATGGATACAGATCTACTGTGAGAACGCTCAGGAAGTTTACGACGCCTCCATTGAGGCGTGGAGAATCGCTGAGCACCTGAAGATTCAGTTACCAGTCATGGTGTGTCTTGATGGTTTCACTTTAAGCCATACAATGGAGAACGTGATGACTCTTCCAGATGAAACTGTAAAGGAGTTCGTGGGGGAGAGGCCATTCTTAGAGGTTGAAGGACACCTTGGTAAAGGTGAGCTCAGGCTGAATCCTGAGATGCCTTTGACTATGGGACCTCTTGACCTTCAGGATTTCTACTTTGAGCACAAGATACATCAGGTTGTAGCCATGAATGATGCCCTTGAGCACATCAAGGAGATTGATGATGAGTGGGCTGAACTGAGTGGTCGTAGATACGATTATGTTGAGCCTTACATGATGGAGGACGCAGAAGTCGCCCTCATTGGCATGGGCTCAATGATGGGAACAGTACGGTATGTGGTGGATGAACTCAGATCAGAGGGCGTTAAAGCTGGAATGGTAAAGCTAAGACTATTCAGGCCATTCCCCGCAGAATACATCAAGAAGGCAGTGGGAAAACTACCAGTTCTAGGTGTGATGGAGAAATGCATAAGCTTCGGTGCTCCCGCAAGCCCATTGATTGAGGAGATAATGACTGCCTACTACGAAGATGAGGATAAGCCTATGATGGCCAACTTTGTCGTAGGATTAGGTGGTAGAGATGTTTCACCAGATATGATAAGAGAAGCATTTGATGCTTTGCTCAAATCAAAAGAGTCTGGTAAGGTGAAGAAATTCATGAGCCACATAGGAGTGAGAGGTGAATAAGATGGAACGATTGACACTGAAGGAAGCAGCTTACATCAAAGACACATTAATGAGCGGTCACAGGCTATGCGCTGGATGCGCACACCCCATTATCGGTAGGATGATAATGAAGGCAGCTGCAGATATACCCACTATAGTAACCAACGCGACAGGTTGCCTAGAGGTAGCTACAACTATCTTCCCATTCACCAGCTGGAATGTGCCATGGCTTCATAACGCCTTCGAAAACGCTGCAGCCAACGCAAGCGGAATCGAGGCAACGTGGAAGGCCCAGAGAAGAAGCGGAAAAGGTCCCTTAGCCAAGTATGAGAAGCTCAACGTCATCGCATTTGGCGGTGACGGGGGAACATATGATATCGGTTTCCAGGCTTTATCAGGTGCACTTGAACGTGGACACGACTTTACGTATGTGTTAATGGATAACGAGGCATACATGAATACTGGGATTCAGAGAAGCGGAGGAACTCCTTTCGCTGCTAGCACAACGACTAGCCCAGCAGGGACTGTTATTCCAGGTAAGACACAGTGGAAAAAACCCATCGATGACATAGTTGTCGCTCATGATATTCCATACATGGCGACAATGAGCCCGGCATATCCACAGGATGTACTTGACAAGTGTAGGAAAGCCTTCAGCACTTGGGGCCCAAAGTTCCTTCACGCCATAATTCCCTGTACAAGAGGATGGAGATACGAGACAGAGGATACTGTTGGTATCGCGAGACTTGCAACACAGACCTGTATTTTCCCTCTCTATGAGGTGGAGCGTGAAGAAGGTAGACCCGTCTACAAGTTAAGTTCCGCTAGTGCCGCTATCGCGAGGCGCCCGGAGTCCAAGAAGCCAGTTGAGGAATATCTGAAAACTCAGGGAAGGTTTAGACACCTATTCAGGCCAAAAGAAAACAGGGAGCTTCTTGATGCTATCCAGGAGGGAGTTGACCTTAGATGGCAGCTTCTCTTGGAAAAATGCGGTCTCTAAAATCTTATTTTACCTATTTTTATTCGTTTGTTCTATCCGTTAAAGTAAGCAAGCATTAAACAATACGCTTCCCAAGAACTCATATGGATTCTAAATACGAGATAGCTACTCTGGGAGGGGGCTGTTTCTGGTGCACCGAAGCTGTCTTTTTAGAAATTGATGGAGTGATTAAGGTGGTTTCCGGTTACTCGGGGGGACATATTAAAGACCCCACATATCAGCAAGTGACAACGGGAAAGACTGGTCACGCAGAGGTCATACAAGTAACGTTTGACCCAACGGTGGTCTCATACCGGGAGATCCTTGAGATATTTTTCACTATGCATGATCCTACTTCTCTCAACCGTCAAGGGGCTGATGTCGGTACACAGTATCGGTCTGTGATTTTCTATCACAATGATGAGCAGAAAAAGACCGCTGAAGAGTTCATTAAAGAAATGAATGAAACAAATATCTTCAATCTACCGATTGTCACACAGTTGGAGCTATTTGAGGAGTTTTACGAGGCAGAGGATTATCATAAAAACTACTACCAGAGAAATAAGAATCAGGGATACAGTCGATTCGTGATCGCTCCGAAACTCGAAAAGGTTGAGAAGAAGTATAGGGAGAAGCTCAAGTAATGGTCGAGACAGCCAAATATGAAGTAATTCAAGAAGACGGAGAATTTGAGATAAGAAAATACAATAAATTGATCCTCATAGAAGTTGAAACTCAAACAGGCAATCCATTCAACATTCTTTTCCAGTATATTTCTGGCGCAAACAAGTCAAAAACAAAGATCAGCATGACGTCACCGGTTATTACTTCTGAGAAAATACCTATGACTAGTCCAGTGATTAGCTCATCCGAGTCAATGTCATTTGTTGTTCCTTCTGAGTATGATATGGAAAAAGTCCCAGAGCCAACAGATGAGAGAGTATTGATAAAAGAAATACCGGAAAGATATATTGCAACTGTTAGATTCAGGGGATTCGCCTGGAAAGATACAGTAGAGAAACAGAAAACAAAGTTACTGAGATGGTTATCAGAAGAGAAAATCGAGATAATTGGATCTACATTCTTAATGCAGTATAATCCACCATTCATACCGGGGTTTTTAAGAAGAAACGAGATAGGTGTAGAAATAAAATATGAGGCTTAAGCCTCGTAGACTACTTCCCCACCAAGATACGTAGTCAGTACCTTTGTGTCCTTTATATCATCCTCTGGGCATGTCAAGATATCTCTATCAATTATCACCATATCCGCGAGTTTACCTGCCTCAAGGCTACCCTTGAGATTCTCCTCAAAGGTCAGATACGTTCCATTGATTGTATACATCTTGATGGCTTCCTCACGGGTTACCTTCTGCTTTGTACCCATCTGGATATTATTGATCTCTGTTCTGCGTGCGATGCTCGCCCATAGGCTCACGAATGGAGGATAAGGCGTTACGGGACTATCTGTACCAGATGCCACCATTATTCCCTCATCGATCCATGCCCTGTGAGGCTTCAGCCACTTACTGCGTTCATCACCAACGTTTTCATGGTAGCTATCACCAAGGTAGTAAAGGAAACTCGGCTGACTTGCAACGTTTATTTCCAGTTCTCGGCAGTCCTTAAAGTTCTGCTCACTAGGCTGGTAAGCGTGTATAAGGTAGAATCCCCGTCCCTTTATTGGCTTGATCTTATTGGTCTTCTTGAAGGCATCAATCACTATATCCATAGCCTTACCGCCGGCGCAGTGGATTCCACACAGCATTCCACGCTTATTAGCTGCATCAACAAGCTTCTGCAGGTTCTCAACAGGGACAGTCAATAATCCATAATCGTCTGGATCATTCTCATAAGGCTCCCTAAGCAGGGCGGTTCTGCCACCGATTCCACCGTCTATGAGTATTTTAAGTCCTTGGAATCGAAGTAATTCATCGCCGAACCCTGTTATCATAGGGAACCTTTCGACTCGTTTTATACTGCTCTCAATGGGTTCGGCTCCATCAATGGCTCGCAGCATGAAGTTAGTTCTAACTGTAACATCGCCTTGTTCCCTGAGGCGTTGATAAGCTACCATCTGATCTTCAGTGGTTCCTGCGTCGATTACGCTGGTTATACCAGCTTTATTGAAGGCTTGGAAGGCCGTCTTTATCTGTGCCATAAACTCCGATATACCATCCGGTGGAATATGCTGCCTAACAAGGTTCATGGCAGGAGACTCCTCCAACATCCCTGTAGCTTCGCCGTTCTTGTCTCTAACTATCTTACCTCCAATAGGATTAGGAGTGTCTTTGGTGATTCCAGCTATCTCAAGAGCCTTGCTATTGGCCACGAGCAAGTGGCCACATGTACGAGTTAAGACCATAGGGTTTTCTGGAGCAACCTCATCAAAATCGTATCGTGAAGGGTTCCTGTGCTCAGCAAGTTTGGCTTGATCCCAGCCCCTGCCGAGTATCCATTCTCCCGATTTGGCTTTTTTAACCTTCTCTGCTACTGCTTTCTTCATATCTTCAATGCTGTGCATTGGAGGAGTACGGCAGTTTATCATCATCAAGGCCGAGCCTGTGCCTGTGACGTGAAGATGGCTATCGTAGAGTCCAGGCATAACAGTCTTACCTTCGAGGTTTACTACCTTGGTTTCGGGTCCAATTAGTTTCTTTACTTGCTCTGTGGTTCCAACATGTTGAACTCGACCTTTTTTTACTGAAACGGCTTCTGCTGTCGAGAATTTCTTGTCAACTGTGATGATCTTACCGTTTATTAGGGCAAGGTCAGCTTGACATGGCTTGGGTGCAGACATATTTATCCCTTGAATATCAACGGTATTGGGATATAATACTTGACAGTCAACCCAACAAGATGTTTATCTCATAGACAATCTGCTCAGGTACGAGGCTTCGTCCTTCTTTCCTCAGGGATACGAATCCCAGTTGCTCAAGTGCCTTGAGGTCATTGTAGACATTTTTAACGTCTCTTCCCAGTTTCTCCGCGAGATCATTGATGCTTGAGACAGGCTCGACGCCTAGATAATCGAGAAGTTCAAGACGTCGCGGAGTTATCATCATGTATTCGATCGCGCTTAGATTCAGTTCTTCCTCTGCTAGGTACTCAAAGTCTTCACCCTCCTGATAGGCTCTGAGAGCGTGATCCATGTTTGTCCATTCGATGTAGTCATCAAATGTTCCTGGGGGCATCCTGCCTTTCGCGAATTCTTCGTGCAGGTGGCTTAAGCTTCCATGTTTTTCTCTTAGTATCTCTATGCGTGTTTGCACTTGCTGCTGTGGTACATTCTTAACTACCCGCCAATTCATATTGGTGTAAAAGCCAATAAACCCTTATTAGTTTATCTACATGGAAAAGGATGAGAACGATGCAATTTCCCATTGATAAGATATCTGACAATATCTGGGAGGTACCAGTAGCATTTAGCAAATACATGAGGGTACCAGCTAGGATATACGCGGATAGCCAGCTTCTCAGCGCTATGAAAGGCGACGAGACGCTGACGCAGGCCGTTAACATCGCGCAATTACCAGGGATATTAAAATACAGTATCACATTACCGGATGGACACCAAGGATACGGTTTCCCCATCGGAGGAGTAGGGGCATTCGATGCAGAAGAGGGAATCATTTCTCCAGGCGGCGTAGGGTACGATATCAACTGCGGCGTCAGGTTGATGAGAACAGACCTGACATACAAAGAAGTCGACCCATTGAAGGAAGCGCTCATTGATGAGATATTCAAGCTCGTCCCATGCGGCGTAGGAGTAGGCAGCAAGTTGAGGCTGAGCACAAGTGAACTCGCTAGGGCTATAACGGATGGAATCCAGTGGGCTGTCGATAAAGGATACGGCTGGGACCGAGACTTCAGCCACAGCGAGGAAGGGGGCTGCATGAAAGAGGCTAACCCGGATAAAGTTAGTGAGCGCGCCATGAGGAGGGGAGCCACTCAACTCGGCACTCTTGGTGCGGGAAACCATTTCCTTGAGATTGCCAGGGTTTCAGAAGTATTTGATGAGAAGGCCGCGAAGGTTTACGGCATTACTGATCCTGATCAGGTGATCGTTTGGGTTCACACGGGTAGCAGGGGTTTCGGTCATCAGGTTGCCACAGACTATATCAGGGTAATGGAGGAGGCTACAAGGAAATATAATATCAGGGTTCCTTCAAGGGAGCTGGCTTGTGCGCCCCTGAAAAGCCGCGAGGCTCAGGATTATTATGAGGCCATGAGCTGCGCAATTAACTGGGCTTTCATTAATAGACACATCATCATGCATCAGGTGAGGATTGCCTTTGAGCATGTTCTCAAAAGGAGTGCTGAAGACATGGGTATGGACCTCGTCTATGGAATGACTCATAATACAGCGAAGAAGGAGGAGCATACGGTTGATGGTAAACGTGTACAGGTTGTGGTTCATAGGAAGGGAGCCGCCCGTGCTTTTGGGCCTGGTAGAAAGGACCTGCCTCAAGATTATCGCTTAATGGGTCAACCTGTGCTGCTGGTTGGCACAATGGGGACAGCGAGTTATCTATTGAAGGGAACCGAGAGGGGTGAGGAGTTGAGCTTTGCGAGTACTGCTCATGGTGCAGGTAGGGTGTTGAGTCGAGCTGGCGCGCGTAGAAAGTTTGATGCTAGGCAGATTATCAGTGACTTGAGGAGTAAGGGTATCATTGTGAAGGCTGCTAGCGGTAGGATCGTTGAGGAGGAGAGCCCTGATAGTTACAAGGATATTCACAGGGTTGCTCAGGTTAGTCATGATATTGGCCTGGCTGAGAAGGTTATGATGAGTGTGCCCATCGCGGTTGCCAAGGGTTAATTTAACTCCCCTTACTCAAAAAATGTTATATACCAGTTTTTAGTTTGATGTCTGACCGAGTTGTCCGTTAAAATCAAGCCTCATCTATGGTTTACTCTCTATACGTTGATGAAACTAGGTGCATCTCAGACAGCTATCAAGATTAGCACTACTCAGTTGAGTGATGAGATCGGTGGAAGTCAGCAGAGCGCCAGTAGGCATCTGCAGCTCTTGGAGTCTGAGGGGCTTCTTGAGCGCAGTATTACAAGTGAGGGTAGCAGGATCAAGATCACTGGGCAGGGTTTGGCTGAATTGGAGGTTGTGCTCAAGGAGCTGAAGTGGCATCTTGAAGGAAAAGAGGCTCAGACCATCGAGTTTGAGGGTGAGGTGGTGAGCGGTCTCTTTGAGGGTGCATATTACATCAGCAAGGAGGGATATCGGCGCCAGATAGTTGAGAAGCTTGGTTTCGAGCCATTTCCTGGTACGTTGAATATCAGGATGAGTGAGGAGGATTATGATCGGCGTAGGCGTCTTGAGCGTGGTGAGTTTATCAGGCTTGAGGGTTTTAAGGATGGGGAGCGGAGTTTCGGGGCTGCTCATTGTTTTCCCTGCTTGATTAATGATGAGGTGGAGGGGGCGCTGATTGTGGCTGAGCGCAGTATTCATGATTATAGTGTTATGGAGATTATCTCGCCACATTATCTGAGGCGTAAACTTGAGCTGGCTGATGGGGATAAGGTTAAGGTCTCGTTTTTGCCCCTTCGACGATCCGCCGCTTGATCTTGCTGCTACTATTTAGGTCGTCTTCACCGAACTGGTGGGTTTGGACTATGCGTATGTGCATTTCCCGTGCCCTGTTGATTTTCTCTACCTGTGCCTTGATGGCTTCCTGATCGTGGCCAACTACGACTATGTCTGGTTTTACCTGCTGTAGTACTCGGTCTAGGTCCATGTCTTCGAATCCGAGGAGGGCTTCGTCTACTACTTTTAGCGCCTCGATGACTGCTCTGCGCTGGTCTTCTGGGATCACTGGTTCTGTGCCTTTGATGCGTTTTACGGTCTCGTCTCGTGCCACTATTACTACTAGGCGTGAATTTGGTCCACCTATTTTCTTGGCTTCCTCAAGGTATCGTATGTGGCCGTAGTGGAGTAGGTCAAATACTCCTGCGGCTAGAACTGTTGTCATCTACCACTCGAACTCTGCTATGCCTAAAAGCTTTAGGGCGTCTATTATTCCCTCGGCGTATGCTACGCTGGTGAGGGCTATCGGTTTCTTGTCTATGCGATAATACTCTGCGTCGTCTAGGTAGTTTTCTGCGTGTTTGAGGAGTGCTCTGACTTTTTCCTCTGGGATTTCCGCTGGGAGGTTACTTATATCTATTGTTTCCAGGACATGTCTGCAGCTCTTGCTGTACTTGGTGATGAGTCGGTCGGCTTCACCTACCGGGTTATGGTTCTGGATGACTTTTCTGGGGCACCTTGCTAGGGTTTCTAGGGCTTCTTCTTCGATGAAGTGGAGTTTGCCGGGTGCTACAAGTGCGTGCGGTGGGTCTCCGAAGTCGTATCTGAGCAGATTAGCCGCTGTATCTGCTTTTATGGTGGGGTAGTCGCTTCCGAGTCGGGCTGCGCCTACTAGTAGCGTGTCTGGGCTGAGTTCTCCTGTGTCTAGGAGTCTACGGATGGCTTGGGGAATGGTGAGGTAGCGGTTTTCCGGTATGTTGAGATCCAGGAGTAACAAGGTGTGGAGTCCGTTTTCGGTGTTTTCTTTTATGGTCTGGATAGCTGTGTCTGCGGGGCCTTTTTCTGGTAAGGGGATTGTAACTGTTTTTCCGTATTTATATAGGCTTAGGCCTGTGTCTGTAATGGCTGTGAATATGCTGCTTCCGTGGATTACTTGGGTCTGGGTTCCGTCATCGTGGGCGTCTAGGAGTAGGCTGATATGTGTGGTGGCGCTGAGGGCGTCTCCTCCTACGAGTATGGCGATGTTTTGTGTTTTTGCTTCTCGTAGTAGTTGGTCTGCTTGTTCTTCTAGTCCGTTCCTCTGCAGAGGGGTGATGGGTTTTCCTATGGTTTGTTCTAGTTCTTGTGTGGTTGTGTCGAGTTTCATTGTGTAGTTTTCTGCATATATTTTGTCGGCTTCCTGTGCTGCTTGGATTGCTCTGAGGCTGAGGTCTCGGTGGCTGTTAAGGCCGATGCTGATGAGTGTGATCATCCTGTTTTTCTCCTTATTGGTGTTCGTGTGGTGTTTCCGCATGTGTGACATGTTGTGGTGATGTGGGGGTCTCTTCGTTGGTTGATGCGTGTGGTTGAGTTGTATCCGGGGATTAGTGGTGTGCCGCATTTTTTGCAGATGGTGTGTTTTATATGTGGCGGGGTCTTGGTTCTTGTTCGTTGTGCTATTTTTTTGATTAGCTGTGTGTAGCGTCTTGCTTGTTGGGGGTCTGTTTTAGCTGTTTGTTGGGCTAGTTGGTGTAGTGCGTGTATTCTTTGTTGGGGTATACGGGGGTTCATGGTTGGTTTTCTGTTGGTGGGTGTGGGTGGAAGGTTTATAAGACTATAGTTTGTTATCTGGTAGAGTTAGCGGGGTAGGGCAGCCAGGTTAGCCCGCGGGGCTCATAACCCCGAGGTCGGTGGTTCAAATCTACCCCCCGCTACCAACTAACCTTCGTAGGGGCTTCGTTTTTAGGGCTTGTTTTAGGCAAATAAGTGTTTATTTATGGACAATGCTTTTGCGTCTTTTTTTGGTTTAGGGATTATGTTTTAATCTTTCATTTTTCAAAGTTCTTCTTGTTATGTCAAAAGCTCGTGTTTTTGTGGTTAATTCGTTGATTGATAGTGCTCCTAAGAGTTCTCGTGAGATTGTGCGGGATACAAAGTAAAGTCACCCTACGGTTTTGGGTCAACTTCGTTGTTGGGATTCCAATGTTGTGTTTCGTACTCGGGTTCCTATTGTTGAATCTACTAAGATTTTTTATGGGAGGAATAGTGTGAAGCATCTTGCCTTGGGTGTTGATCGCTCACCGACTGGAGCTAAGCAGCACTGCTAGGGCTGAGGATATCCGTGTTGAACAGTTGGTGGCACAGGCATTAGAGGCTGTGCCTGTTCCTAAGATCTAGTTTTTCCGAGAAAGTTTGTTTGGTGGGTTCGGGTGGGCGCCGGTTTGTCCGTCCGTCCGTACCTTATAGTTATAATACAATTAAGAGGCCATATCTAAGGGTCTCAGCTACTGGTTAGTGGAGCGGTCGGTCGGGCCTTTTAGTTATAATATAATTAAGAGGGGTGATTAAGAGGCTGAATCCTAGATGAGATGATAGAAAAAGAGGGGAATAAATGGTCTCATAGTATCTTGACCAGAAGGAGAGCATCATCGGACTTCCGAGATTGTGCTAGCCACCATGCCTACGGTTGAAACATTGGTGCTATGTCTTGGAGCTAAAAACAGAAAAATAAATTCTCTATTGTATTTT
>CAYTVK010000039.1:0-12310 GCA_964441725.1 uncultured Candidatus Bathyarchaeia archaeon
CAAATATATCGCCAGTAACGTTACCGCTGATACTCCGAGCCTGTAGCCTTGATCCATGATTAATGCTTGTAGTGCCTCGTACACAGTGAATCCCCTTGATGTTGGAGACTATTTTCGTTCTTCCTTGAAAACGTTTCCAGAGTCTGCGGAGTGAGACTGGTTTAGCGTAATCTCTTTTCTGAGCTGCAGAAACAGTCTTGTAAATAACCCATATGCGAATCCCTGTGCACCGAATAGTATCAGGAGCATCGAGATGAGGAAACTGTAAGGATTAAGAAAGCCTTCCCTGTTGAAGAATAGTTTTTGCAGCGAGAGATAGGCCATAAAGAGTAATCCTGTGAAGAACATCACCACCCCCGCTATCATCGATATGAGGTCAATCCTAAGAGAGAGCAAGTCCTGGAGCTTAGACGAGATTTTTTGTTTGAGAGGCAATCTTCCTCTCCTTCCATCATTCACCTCAACTGGAATCTGATGTACCCTATATCCCATTCTCTGGGCATCCAAGAGAACCTCTGTCTCAAACACGCTGTTATCCGTTGGAACCGCGTTCATCAATTCCAGCGCAACCTCTTTCCTGTAGGCTTTCACACAGGTAGTATCCGATAGATCTGTACTGAACAGTGCCTGCACGGTTCTATGGTAGCCTGTGCTCGCCATCCTTCTCTTCAGTGGTCTGTTATCTCTGGCGGTTCTCATCTTCTTGCTGCCAACTACGATTGGGTAAGAATCTAGGAGGGCTACACTCTCAGGTATAAAGCTAAGATTCACTGAGAGGTCGATGGGGTAATAAACTACCTTACCGTATCCAGCATTCAGTATCCCTGTTTTTAATGCCCTTCCAAGGCATGGCTCAGGCAAATAAAATGCCTTTATCTTTGTATTCTCCCCTGCAATCCACTCAACATATCTACTCGTATCATCAACGCTGCCGTTCTCGACTAGGATAACCTCAAAATCCATGAGAGTAAAATCAAGATACTTTACCAGAGTAGCTAAATTCTCGACGAGTATCTCTGCTTCATTGTAGACTGGGACAATTATGCTAGCACTCTGAGCCATAGACCCCCCCCTCAATATTCAAATACATCTAACAGTTAACCTGTATAAGGATTTAGCGGATTCTGAAGGATGACTAGTTTGAGGGTGTGTTTTGTATTCCCTGAGGTATTCCATTGGGGTGTGCATGGTGGTTTCGGGTACCTCACTTGGATTCTTGGAAAAAAGCTGGCTGAGAGAGACGTCGATGTCTCTGTGGTTACTCAGCGCAGGCAGGGGCAGAAAGAAGTTGAGGAAATGGATGGATTCACTGTCTACGGGTATCCCCCTCACTCACCTGGACTTACCTTCGTATCAGCTAGAAGAGAATCCATGAAGTATTACAGGCGGGCTGAGGCCGATATCTACCATAGCCAAGCTATTAGCTATAACAGCTACGTGGCTCAGGTTGCATGCCCCGAGAAAAAACACGTCCTGACGTTTCAAGACCCATATGACAGGGATGAGTGGAGGAGAATCGCCCAAGTGGAACCAAAGTATGGTTCACTCAGACACAGGCTGCGGATAGAGGCAGAGATCAGGGTTCTCGCCAAAACCTGTAAGAAGATGGATGTTCTCTACAGTCAAGCACATTTTCTCGTCAAGAAATCTATCGATCTCTATGGTTTGAGCGTGCAGCCCTCTTTTCTACCAAATCCGGTTCTAGTGCTCGAGACTCTGACAGAGAAATCCGATACCCCTGTAGTGTGTTTTTTGGCTCGTTGGGACCCCCAGAAACGAGTGGAGCTCTTCTTCCAGTTAGCGAAAGAGAACCCAGACATAGAGTTCATAGCGATGGGCAAGAGCCACAGCAAAGAGCAAGACAAGGGCCTCAGAAAAACCTACTCAGGCATTCCAAATCTAAAGTTAACAGGCTTCGTATCTGAATCCGAGAAACAGGAAATACTGGGAAGATCATGGGTTCTGATAAACACCAGTATAAGGGAGGCTCTCCCCGTGAGCTTCCTCGAAGCATTAGCCAACGAAACCCCGGTGATAAGTGGAGAGAACCCGGATGACCTTGTGTCAAAATACGGATATCATGTACAGGGCGACGACTACCAGTCTGGATTGAACAGGCTGCTTGACTCTGATGATTGGCGTCAGAGAGGACAAGATGGCAGAAGGCATGTTCAGAGCGTCTATGATGCCGACAAGGTGGCTGATCTCCACATCAAAGAATATGAGAGAATCATCGAGGCTTCAAAGTGAAGATACTGGTCTATGGGGGCTGGTTTGGCTCAGGAAACCTCGGCGACGAGGCTATACTTCAAGGCGTTAAGGACGTTCTAACAAAGAGGCTTCCCGAGGCAGAGCTAACAGCGTTATCCATAGACCCTGAGTACACATACGAGAAGACAGGGGTTCCATCTGAGAAAATAGAGAGCCCAAGAAACCTGCTGCGGAAGAGAGACAGATATCTTGAACTCTTCAGTGGTGCTGATGCTCATCTGCTCACAGGTGGTACGCCTTTCTATGATTATGGGCACCTGTCAAGGATTGTACACATGGGTTTACCTGCGCTTAGTAAGAGGCAGGTTTACTGTTTTGGTGTTGGCAGCAAGCCCATCATTACATTGAAGGGGCGTGAGATCACCCGTATGCTTCTTAAAAACACCGCAGTCATCAGCACACGGGACGTGATCTCAAAACAGATACTTCAGCCATTAAGTGGAAAACTAGCCAAACCAATCACGGTGACGGGAGACAGTGCACTGATGCTTAGCCCTGTGAAAGTAATGAAAAATGCTGATCAGATATTGTTCTGTCCCCGTAGGCTTATCGAGAATCATAAAATACTCTATCATCAGGAGCTTGACAGGGTTAAGATTAACAGGATACGTCATATGCAGGCGTTGGCTGCGGATAGGTTAATCAATGAAGGGTACTCTGTCTGTTTTCTACCATTTCACTGCGTTGCACCGGATGATGACCGGGAGGAGATACGGGTGATTATGAATCTCATGCGTAACACTCCTGGTATCTTGGCTAGACCAGACACCGTTTCTGATGCATTGAAACTCATAGGTGGCTCAGCCCTCGTGGTGGGGCTGAGGCTGCATAGCCTAGTTTTCGCTGGGATTCAGAGCATCCCTTTCGTCTCTGTGGATTATGATATCAAGATACGGGGCTTCATGGATTATATGAACACAAACAAGTTTCTATCTGAGACAGGAATGGGGTTAACAAGGCTCTCAGAGAAATCTCTTCGAGCATTAACACAACGAGAACCTATCTCAGCGAGTCTGCGAAAGCGTGTTACATCTATTAGGGGTTTGATTAACTCAGAGGCAGATAGAGTAGTTGATCTTCTTACGAGAAGTAATGATGATAGTAGCTTCTCGCGTCGCCTGCGAGATAGACCGAGCCGATAACCAGCACCATATCTCCTTCTCCAGCCATCTCGGCGGCGTGTTTGAATGCAGCATCCCTATCTAGGATGACCTCATAGGGTTTCCCATATTTTATGATCTCATTAATCAGTATCTCGGGTTCGGCTGCACGGTAGGTCACGCTGTGCTTCGTGAGGATGAATCTGTCAGCTATCTCGGCTATGTTTCTAATCATGCCCTCTATGTTCTTGTCAGAGGAGATGCTCACCACCGCGATGATCCTGTGGTCATTGAGATCATGCTTTATGGTCTCCTTGACTGCTTCCGTTGCTTCAGCGTCTTTTGCACAGTCCAGACTAATCAATGGGTCTCTGCTGATTACCTCAAGCCGAGCAGGCCAATAGACGTTCTTAACGCCCTTCCTCACCGCCTCAACCGGGATAGCTATGTTGTTTTCTTTCAGTGTCTCTACTGCTGTAACCGCTGTGGCTGCGTTGATGATCTGGTGCATGCCGAAGAGCGGTGTTTCAAGTCTCTCATAATTGGCGTTAAGGGTCTCTAGGTTGAAGACTTGTCCCGCTGGTGTTGTGGATATTCTTTCATATTTTGTGTCTTTTCCCACCTGTAGGAGCCTTGCACCCAATTTCTGTGCCGTCTCACGAAATACCGTCAGTACATTCGGCTTTGTTTCTCCGGTTACAACTGGCGTGTTCTCTTTGATTATGCCCGCTTTCTCGTAGGCGATGTCCTCCAGAGTCGGGCCGAGTATGTTGACGTGTTCATAGCCGATGTTGGTGATTATGCATGCAAGGGGCTCGATGACGTTAGTAGCGTCCAATCTGCCACCGAGACCAACCTCGATAACCCCGAAGTCAACTTCCTGTTCCTCGAAATACTTGAAGCATACACCAGTCAAAATGTCGAAGAAGCGAAGTGGCATAGGCGTCTCATAGGCGAGCATCTCCTCAAAGATGACCCTAGCATCAGTTAGGAGCCGAGCAGCGTCTTCATCACTTATCTCGACGCCGTTTATCTTTATCCTCTCATTGAATCGCTCAAGATGAGGAGATGTGTATAATCCTACCTTGTAACCCGCTGCTTCCAGTATGGAGGCCGTGTAGGCTGATGTGGAGCCTTTACCGTTGGTCCCGCTAATGTGTATGGATTTGAAGCTCTCCTGCGGGTTCCCGAATAACTCAAAATATCTTCGTGTGGGTTCCAGCGACCTATCTGGGCCGAATCGTTTCACATTGTACAGCCAATCCATCGCCTCGTCGATTTTCATAGAGCCCACGTTCAGGGGCATAGAGTTATCCAGATAAATAAAATGCTACGTAAAAAATTGTATAGAAATGATTATAGTGCTTTTCTAACAATCTCCGCTGAGCCCTCGGAGCTGAAAGCCCTCATGAAGACCCTTGCCTCAGCGTAAGCGATCGCCTCTATTGTGTCTGTGGTCTCCTCATCCACGGAGTGGATTCTATCATAGAACTCTATTATGGCGTTCTTCACGTTGCTGCCGAATATCTCGTTGTCTGCTTTATTCGGGTACTTTGGCTTGTATTTCTGGAGCGTCCAGTTGTAGATGTCTGTGTAGAGCTCGGGTTCATACACCTTGTATGTGTCCAGTACGATGTTCTGCCAAAATGTGCCCACATTCCCCTTGATTATATCTCCTTTTGGGAAGACCCTGTTGATTAACTCCCTCGGGGTCCCAGTGATGCCGTGCTGTGCTAGTCTGACCTCAAGTTTATTATCACGGATAGCCTTGGCCACGGCCTTTGTCTGGGGGATGTCTATGGATACTTGCTCGATTTGGTTGCCCCTGTCATCGTATATGTTTCCATGGCTTGACCCGTTTGCGATGGCGAGTACCTGTGGGTATACATTGTTCTCCTTGAGCGCCAAGAGGAAGGTAACTGCCTCCTCTGGTGTGGTTAAGACTAGGCCATGTTCATTCTTTTTGCCAATCTCCCCAACTTCCACCTCCAAGCCGAAGGATTTGCCCTTCATGCCTTTCTCGATGTATTTGGCTATCTCTGTTGTAACATCTATGTTTCCAGCTAATGCGTCACGGAGGTCTTTCTTGGATACGTCGAAGAGATAAGAGGCGTCTATGGCGAATGATGTGTAACCGGATTTGATCTGAGCATCAATCAATGCCTTGGTCTCGCTGATGTCCTCAGGTGTACCCTTCTTTAATGTAAGGTGGTCAGCATGGAGTGCCCATATATCATGGTCAGCTATCTCTGCTGCTCCACAAGTGAAATCCGAGTAGTCACTCGGCAACATACCCGTGTAGCCTCTGTTAAGATCGCACTCAGACTTGGCGATCTCTAGGATAATGGCTGAGTCAAGGTCTTTCGCTGCCCTGAATATGCCCTTGGCGACGCCGGGGGTAACTCTTACGTTTGCAGCCATAATGATGACGCCCTTGTCCATGAGGGCTTTGTACATTATGTCTCCGGGGATTGGTAGTGTCACATCAATTACCTTCCTTCATCTTCTCTATGAGTTGAATTTCTCTTCTTCCCCCAATATAGATTGGGGTTCTTTGCTGAATAGATTCGGGCTGGATAGTTAAAATATCTCTTTCGCTGTCACTCACTGCTCCCCCCGCCTGTGATACAATATACCCCATGGGAGTGCATTCGTATAGTAGCCTGAGTTTTCCCTTTGCTTTGTCCTTGTATGCGGGGTAGGTGAAGACTCCTCCTTTGTGGAGTATCTGGTGAACATCCGCGACGAATGAGCCGCTGTATCTTACCTTATAGCCCTCTGATTCTAGGTGCTCTATCCATTTTGTGTGATATGGGAGCCATTCGATTCGCAGGGCCCCCGGAGCGTAGATGTTTCCATCTGGGATGTGTATATTTTCCTCCTGCAGCACATACTCGCCCTCATCGTTGAGCACAAATTCGTGGACGCCTTTTCCGAGGCTGTAAACGAGAACGGTCAACGGACCATACAGGATGTACATGGCTCCAGCCATCTCCTTGCCGGGTCTGAGCACGGTTTCATGATAGATGCCGACTATGGTACCCACGGTTAGATTGATGCCTATGAGAGATGATCCATCCAGCGGGTCGATAGCTAACCCGATGTCTGACGCGGAATCAAACTCCAGTATCTCAGGCTGCTCCTCAGTGGTAATTGTTTTTACAACTCCCTTTTTCCCGAGTTCATTGATGAGAATCTCGTCAGCCCACTTATCCATGGCGACCTGTTTCTCCCCATATACGTTTGAGGTGTTTGTGACTCCCTGTCTTGTCACAAATCCCTTGCTGATGGTCTTTGAAGCCTCGGCTATGGCGAGTATCGTCTTCTGGATATCCTTGTCGTAGCCTTGGATGTGCTCGCTTAGTTGCATTGGTCCCACTATGATCATGTATTCAGAAGAGAGATTTGATTATTTCTAATCCTCATGGTGGGGTTTTATATCCACGACAGGGGAGCCCTCGAATGCGTCAAGCCCTTTCACCTTCAGTGTACAGTCATCTATTGATAGCAGTTCTACATTTGTTAACCCGATGGGGTTAGGGCGCGATGGGCTATGTGAAGCGAATACTCCTCGCTCCTCTGTCTCTCCGTGGCGTCTTGGGACTACACGCAATGTGTTTCTGTGCTGTGGGTTATCTCGCTGGTGAAACCAGAAGAGTACATCGAGGTGGGTGTACTCGTCGAGGCGATAGAGTCCCTCACAGAACTCGGGATTTATCACAATAGTGGAGATATCATCCTCGACTCGGGTGACCTGCCCAATGAATCTGACTTCACCTTTCTCCATGCTTAAACATGGGGGCTTGTGTTATTGGGCTTTACCATTATGTTAATTACGTCTTTGAGGTAATCTTCTTTGATTGAGTTGAGTAAGGTCTCCGTAGTCAGAAACGAAGGAAAGCCATCGGATGAGCAGGTTTACCAGATGGTAAAAAAAGCAGTGGATCATCTTGGTGGAATAAAATCCGTTGTACGGAAAGGGGATAAAGTCGCGTTGAAGCCCAACGTGGTAACCGGGGAGCTATCTGGACCGGGAGTTACCACTGATAAGCGAGTTGTTGAAGCTCTCATCAGGCTAAGTAGAGACGCCGGAGCCAGCAAAATCTTGATCGTTGAAGGCGCGGGGTACTTCACCGAGACCAGTAAGGCGTTGGAGCTCAGTGGATACATGGAGCTTGCTAAGAAGTATGATGCCGAGATCGTTGACGTTGATAAGCGTCCCGTGGTTGAGATAACTGTTCCCGATGCCTTACTTATTGAGAAGGTGAAGGTCTCGGAGGCTTTCATGGAAGCTGATGTGAGGATCAATGTGCCTGTGATGAAGACCCATGACCAGCTCAAGGTAACGCTGGGGGTTAAGAACCTCAAGGGTGTGCTCCCCAAATATATGAAGCGTAACTTCCACAAGACAGGCGTCGTAAAGGGGATACTTGACCTCAACAAGGCTGTTCACGTTGATTTGACTGTGCTTGACGCCATCGTAGCAATGGAGGGACTGGGCCCAAGCTTCGGACCCAAGGTCGAGTTAGACACCATCATAGCCAGCAAGGATGTCTATGCACTGGACAGGATTGCATCCAAGATAATGGGGTTCGATGCTGAGGAGCTTGATTATCTGGTTGAAGCCGATGCGGCTGGAATCATTGATCTCGCTGAACCCGTTGAGGTGGTGGGAGAACCATTGACATCATATACTTACAAGTTTGAGAGACCCCCCACTGGAACCGACTTCGCGGAAGGCGTAACAGTAATCACAGATGGGGCATGCAGCGCCTGCCACGGCACCATACACAGCGTCTTCTACGATCTTGAGCAGATGCAGAAGATGGGCGAGATAAGAGACCTTGTAATCGTGGTGGGCAGCAACGCCGAGGTGCCTAAGAATCTTCACACAAAGCCTGTGATTATGGGTGTATGTCAGGCAAGAAACTCTGATCTTGGCTGTTACGCTGCGGGGTGTCCGCCGAACAACGATCAGATGCTTGCCGCAATCCGCGAGGTATGCGGGATCGAGTAGCCTATATCCTGTCTCATCTATTCTTTTGTGTGAATCTGGATAATTTACTGGATTTTCTCTCAACTGCTGGTGGACTCAAAGCTATTCCAAGGACAGGGTGGGTGGAGTCTGGAATAGACGACCCTGAATCGGTAGCGGATCACTCGTATCGCACAGCGTTGACAGCCATGGTTCTCAGCGATATTAACGGGCTGGATACCTGTAAGGTGATGCGGATGGCTCTGCTGCATGATCTTGCTGAGGCTGAGGTCGGGGATGTTACTCCGAGGGAGAAGATGGAGAATCACCGAGAACTGGAGGATGAGGCGATGAGGAGGATTCTTAGCGGTTTCGAAGATGCTCAACGTGAGCTTTACTGGAGTATCTGGGTTGAGTTTCAGGATAATAAATCGGAGGAGGCGGTGCTGGTCCATGACGCGGACAAGATAGAGATGGTTCTTCAAGCATCCGAGTACCAGTGCAAGTCAACTAACCCTAATCTGGATCGTTTTTATCACGCAATGGTGTCACCAGAGCACAGAAAAATAGTGGAAAAAATAAAGGAGAGACGCAGCCGCTAGACGAATGGGTAGAGTGTCTTCAGATTTGAAACAGTCTCATCGATCCGTTTCTGGGGCAGCTCGAAGGGCTGCAATGAGCCGTTGATGTATGCTTCGTAGGCGCTCATATCGAAGTAGCCGTGGCCGCTCATCAAGACCAGTATGGTCTTTGATTCACTCGTCTCCTTGCACCTCAACGCTTCATCGATCATGGCTTTTACAGCGTGGGCTGTCTCAGGCGCGGGTATCAGTCCCTCCTGTTTGGCGAAGGTTACCGCTGCTCCCAGTGCCTCAATCTGATTATATGCCCTCGGCTCTACAATACGATGTTTCACCAGCATACTGAGACTCGGCGCCATGCCGTGGTATCTGAGCCCTCCTGCGTGGATGGGGTCGGGTATAAACTCATGGCCCAGAGTATACATCTTCATCAGTGGGGTTATCCTGCCTGTGTCTCCGTGGTCGTATAGATACTCGCCCTTGGATATACTGGGGCAGGCGGTTGACTCCACAGCGATGAACTCTGTTTTCTTAGGCGGTTTTCCATGTCTCTGATCAGCTAGATACGGGTAGGCGATCCCTGCGAAGTTGCTTCCACCACCCACGCAGCCGATGACGGTGTCAGGGTACTCATCTATGGTGCTGAGCTGCTCCATGGCTTCCTGCCCAGTCACCGACTGATGCATTAACACGTGGTTGAGAACGCTGCCGAGGCTATACTTTGCGTTATCCAATGTGAGGCAACGTTCAACTGCTTCGCTGATGGCTATCCCGAGGCTGCCCGGTGTATCCGGATATTTCTCCAGTATCCACTTACCAACCTCAGTACGCGTACTGGGGCTAGGTATAACCTCTGCCCCGTAGAGCCTCATCATGGTCTTCCTGTAGGGCTTCTGCTCATAGCTCACCCGTACCATGTAGACCTCGACTTCGAGGTCAAACAGGTTCCCGGCGAAGGCGAGGCTGCTGCCCCACTGCCCTGCACCGGTCTCTGTGGTGAGTTTCTCAACGCCCTCACGCATATTGTAGTAAGCCTGTGGAACGGCTGTGTTCGGCTTATGGCTGCCCGTGGGGCTCACTCCCTCATACTTGTAGTAGAGCTTGGCGGGTGTCTTGAGATACTTTTCAAGCCGCGTGGCTCTGATTAGGGGAGTGGGTCTCCAGAGCAGGTATGCTTCTCTTATTTCCTGTGGGATATCTATAGTCCTTTCCTTAGAGACCTCCTGATGGAGTAGCTCCTTGGAGAATATGGCTTCTAGCGCCGCTGGGTTGACTGGCTCACCGTTAGATGGGTCGATCAACGGATACGGGGGCGCTGGAAGGTCGGGTGTTATAGAAATCCATTTCTTGGGTATTTGGTCCTCGTTTAAGAGGATAGTTCTTTCCAGTCCAATTGATACACGCTTCTGTACCTCCTAGTCATGCTAGGTGCCATTCCTGTGCAGTTTATTGATAAAAGAGTTGTTAACCAGAAAAGGGTTAACCTAGGAACTCGGCGACCTCATCCACTGAGAGCCTCGGCGGTCCCTTCTTACCGATCATTTTCTCGCTGGGGTATCCAATGCCGACTCCTGCGATAAGGTCCATCTCCTCCTTCCCGTAGAGCTCCTTCAAATCATCTGATGCGGCACGAACAGCTGCTATCCAGACGGTTCCCAGCCCCATATCGTATGCCTTGAGCATAATGGTCTGTATGCATGCCCCAATGCTTTGTGGGCTGGTCCATGTCCTGTTCTTATCCCAGACCAGTAACACAGCTGAGCTCTTCTCAAGGGTGACGGCAGACCACTGATAGATGTTGAGCTGCTGCTCAGAGTAATCAGACTTTTTCTCCTCGATGTTTCTCTTCAATATCTCGATGAACTCAGCCTTCCTCTCCCCCATCAACACGGTGAATCTCCAGGGCTGGCTATTAGTGCCACTTGGCGCCCAGATGCCGTACTCCAGCATCTCCCTCATCTGTTCAACTGTTACCTGTTTCTCCTGATCGTAGCTGCGGCATGAACGCCTTCCTAGAATAGCTTCG
Source organism: uncultured Candidatus Bathyarchaeia archaeon (assembly GCA_964441725.1). Taxonomy (GTDB): domain Archaea; phylum Thermoproteota; class Bathyarchaeia; order TCS64; family TCS64; genus RBG-16-57-9. The sequence continues at coordinate 10,954 of CAYTVK010000039.1, forward strand.
CTTAGCTCCAAATTTATCCCAGAATAAAAAGAGAGGTAGAATTTAGGTTATTCGAGAAACTCCGCTACCTCATCTAGGCTCTTCTTCTTGGGGACCTTGCCCTCCCCAGCTGGATAACCCAATGCGACGGCCCCTGAGAGTTTCCAATCCTTCCAAAAATATCTTCTGGTCTCTTCGTAGGCGTAGAAGACATCGCCAATCCATAGGCTTCCCAGTCCCAGATCGTATGCCCTGAGGCAGATATTCTGCACAGCGGCTGCGACACTGTGCTCCTCTGTGAGCCAGCCATGTTCACCAGAGTTCCAGACAATAACCACAACTGGGGCTTTCTCCATGATCTCAAGCGTCCATGGCGCTGAACCAGCTGCGTCTCTCCCATGTAGCTTAACAAATTCATCGAGATGAGCCCTGAACATTGCGTTATAATCCGACTTCGACTTACCCGTCAACACTGTGAAACGCCACTGGTGCCCGTTCTTGGCGCTGGGTGCCCAGTTGCCAGCCTCAAGAACCATACGAATAACTTCAACTGGCACAGGGTCCGGCTTATAGCTACGGATACTCCTCCGTCCACGTATAGCCTCTATTAGTTCCATTATTACCAATAATGTTAACAATATCTGGCTGGTTAAATCATGGGGTTTCATATGCGGATCTTATCTATTGGAGACAACTGCATCGATGATTACTCGGAGCTGGGGAGGCATTTTCCCGGTGGAAACGCGCTGAATGTGGCGGTTTACTCCTCAAGGCATGATGGAGTTGATGCCGACTATGTTGGAGTTATAGGATCAGATGAATTCGGAGAGTATATGCTGGCTCAGATCAGGGAACAAGGACTTGGCACAGATTACATCATCAGAAAAGAAGGGCTAACCGCCGTAACCAAGATACTCATCAGGGGCGGGGATCGGGTATTCGCAGACTACATCGAGGGGGTCCAGAAAGACACTGTTCTGCCTTTTTACCATATTCCAGATCCAAAACGATATGACCTGATACATTTCACCATCTGGGGCTTCGGCAGAGAACACGTGAAAACCCTCAGTGAAATCACAGGGGCTCTCATCAGCTGCGACTTCAGCAGTCAACTGGATGATCCAAGAACCGAGATAATGCCCTACCTCGACATATCCTTCTTCAGTGGAAGCCACCTAGTTAATAAAGGAATAGACCCGGAGCCCGTCTTGAGGAGACTTAAGGAGAAGACGTCGGGGATCGTTGTAATGACTCTCGGAGAATATGGCTCAATGGCTTACGATGGCGAGACCCTGTACAGGGGGAACGCTCTTCCAGTAGAGGTAGTGGATACGTTGGGCGCTGGTGACGCCTACATCGCCGAGTTCCTCTGCTATAG
>CAYTVK010000040.1:0-12191 GCA_964441725.1 uncultured Candidatus Bathyarchaeia archaeon
CTTGACTGGGCTCAGAGTAGCCATGGTCTGTGAGTTTTCCATCCGAGGATAGGTCGTCCCAGAACTCTCGTAGGTTGTCCCACCAGCCACTTCTATACCAGTATGGTTTATAGGAGGTCTCTGTGTCGGTGGTTGCTAATGTGTGGCTTCCGTAGTGGAGGCTATTGGGGTGGATCTTGTTTGATGTGTAGTGGATGCCTCTTACTCCGTTGCCTTTTCTTATGGTGTTCTCGTTGCGTCCATACTGTTCTGGTTTTACCCACCCGAAGTCTGCTATACCCGTGAAGCCAACTGCGTTTAGCATGCTTCCCACGACTGTGACATCGAGGTCTTGTTCACCTGTGTTCTCCACGCTGTACTTGAATACAGCGAGGGGTAGCCCGGATTCATCGGGTTCATGGGGGATAAACGGGGTATAGGCTTCGAGGCGTACTTTCACTGGGAGTCGAGGGTCTTTGAAGTCAACGTAGACGAATGGGTATTCGCTGTACATCTCGCTGTCCTTGAACCGGGGTAGTCCAGCCACTGAGCCGGGGTGGAATCCGTGGCTCTGTGAATAGGGGGGAACAAGCTCGCTCTCCAAAACCTTGGCTGTTACCGCTTCTCCATCGTTTATGGCGATTGCGAAGAAGCTGTATGGTAGTTTCTGACCTTTCGCTGATTTGTTCCATATCTCCCAGTCGCGCAGATCGCCTCTAGAGCCGACGCTGATGTTTCCTGTGCCTATTCCGCCCAGCAGGAAGGCTGCCTCTGTGGCTTCTCTTCCGTACCTTCTCTGTGGTCCATAATCATATAACTCGTCCTCTGTGTATGGGGATGCCATGAGGGTTTCACTTGTATGATAGATTTCTTATTGATTGAAAATACTTTGGAGCGTCTGTTGGTACATATTATGGGTTTTGAGTTTTAGTTGATAAAAATTATATATGCAGTAAAACATCTGATTCTAAACGTTTCTCTGGGCGCGTGCGGGGAGAGATGAGGTGAATTGAACACAATATGTCATTCACCTGTTACTCTGCTCAATAAGAAACGAACAATCGATCAAAACAAAGAGTGTGTGAGAGAATGGCAAGAATAGTATACCAAGTGCTTAAACCATTTATTCAGAGAAGGGCTTTCAGTTTTCTACATGAGAAAAATCTGGAGAATAAACTCGATTCATTACTAAATATGAAGATGAGTATGCTCAGTAAATGTACGATAGGTCAGAAGATGGGGGTAACCTCAACGAGTAAACTGGAGGACCTTCCGTTTACAGCTTACAATTACTATCTTCCATTCTTCAAGGAGCCCCATGAGGGGGACTTTATTTACCCTGTGAGGGACTATGTGAAGGCGCTAACCAGCGGCACCATGGGCAAGCCAAAGACATATCTCCTTCCAAAGACGGGACTGATGCATAATGTTCAGACAACAGCTGCAAGCATCTTCTTCTTCGCAACCCACAACGGTGAGAAGCCTACATTCGAGGTGGGTGACGTGGTCTACACAAATATGCCTGCTGGCAACTATCTCTCAGGTCACATAGAGAAGAACATCAAGAAGGACAGTAATGACTTCGTGACTCTGGTCCCGCCGAACCCAGATGGGATGACGTTTGACGAGAAGGTAAGATACTTCGTAGACCACTACAAGGAGATAGACATAGCCTACATGACCATCACTACGCTTCTTGACGAGATCTATCCAGCGGTGGGTGAAGAATTCAAGCTGAAGGGCTTATTCACGCAGGACACAGCGGCTGGACCCATGAGGAAAAAGATCAAGAAGGTAATAGGATGCTACCCAAGCACCATCTACGGCTCAACGGAGACCATGTTCTGTGGACTGCCGAGCATCGAACATAACGGGGGATTCTTCCTAGACTGGAGGATTTTATATCCAGAGTTCGTCGCCGAGGAAGATACTGTAGATACAGATATAGTGACGCTTGATGAGCACCCTGAGACTATAAAATTCATGGATGTTGAGAAAGGAAAACGATACCAGTTGATCGCCACTCCCTACAGGAACGATATGACGAGATACGCGATGCCAGATATATTCGAGGTTATATCACTAGGGGATAATATTCTGAACACGGATCAGCCTGTCTTCAAGTATTATAGCCGTTCTGATAAGCTGATGGTGCTCCATAACTTTACACGGATCAACGAAGAGGAGCTTCTACAGATATTGAGCGAGACAGAGATCCCGTTCGTAGACTTCACTGCACGTAAGGAGCGGGAGGATACCAGAGAGTATATGCATCTCTACATTGAGCTTGCGGATCAGATGAGTGAAGAGGAAGTGTACAAGAGGATCAACGATCATCTGTGTGAGTTTGATAAGGACTGGAACGACTTGGTTACATTGCTGAAGTATGAGCCTCTTAAGCTTACGCTACTGCCCAGAGACTCCTTTAAACGATATCTCAGAAGCCGTGAGGGCATGCCACGTATCGAACGCATCGGTATGAGGGATGAACGGTTTGATGAGTTGATGCAGCACGCCAACTGATCTTATCTAATTATTTTATCAGCTATTATCTCAAACTTTACTATATCGGCGCTGGTCTCATGGGTTTCTGGATAATAGAAGGCTGTCAAGTGCACGTAGCTTGTCTTTATCAGAGGCATCTTGGCTGTCAAGAATGAGTACATGCGTTTCCAGCCGTGAGTGTGAATTATCGTAGATAGTGAGTAGAGTATTACCTCTGAGCCTATCTGACGCTCATTACTTAGTTTGATAATATCAGAGAGTAGCAGATCCAGTTGAGATAGGTCATCTCCTATGGTCATTACCTTTGTTTCGAATGGGTTAGGGAAGTTTTTGGAGCCTGTCTGTACTTTGACGAAGTAGGTATCTTCGTTATCATCGCTCATGCCGATGTCTGTTGGGGTTATGAGATCATAGTAGGAGATTATTATTGTGCGTATGCCTTTTTTGGAATTAACATCGACGCGGTTCTTTATCCACGCTATTTCTTTATCGCGTGTATGGGAGCTTAGGTTTACGAGGGTGAATTCTCCGCTCTGTGGAAGATGATACTCTGTAGCTATGCCGCCGATTATGAAGCTGTTTAGGTCGTCTACTATGAAGGCGAAGCTAGGCATAGTCATGCCCCAGTAGATCACTACTTTTGCCACGGCTGAGAGCAGATCAACGAAGCCTGGCTTCATCATGTTGAAGGCAAAAGCAAAGTTAAGGATGAAAATGTAGGTCCATCCGGCTATTAGGAGCTTGAGGTCATAGTTGTAGAATCTCATGATTAGAATGAGGCTTAAGACGATGAACATGTAGGGGCTGAGGACTATGAACCAGATGAAGTACTGCCAGTCTCCACCCATGAGGTACTGAATCACAAGAATGACTGGAAGGATCAGCGTTGTGGTTAGCAGATATTTTGTACGGTTTACTAGTTCGCCTATCCCTGTTACTATGAGTATGAAGCCCATTGTGGTCAGGAAGAAGATGAAAAGGGTTAGCTGGGATACTATTATCTCTGGTGCAACGACTCGTAGCATTATATTTATTCCGTAGAGGAGGAAGCCGAGGCTCCAGTATAGGAAGAAGCGTCTGTTTGTGCGCCTGTAAAGATTGTATAGAAGTGGGAAGAATGCTAGCGTTACTCCGCCATTGAGAAGTCTCGTCAATAACTCGAACAGATCTAGCATTGGTTACACCTCAATGGGTTACATTGAAACTCTATGATAATAAAAAGTATTTTATCATAGTAATTATTTTTCGCGATTTCATCATACATCTATTTATGCCGATGAATTTGTACACATATTTTCATCAAATAAAATACGAGATAATGTTATTGACATTCTAAAATAAAGTTACAAATAATAGAAAGTTAACAATGAGAAGGATTATCGTTTTATTATGTTGAACTCGATGAATTTTACAAGCACCAATGCACTTGCTAGGACCAAGTAGGCTAATCCAAAGTAGTATCCTATCTGGAAGTCCATTAGCTTCATGATTGCTGTAATTATTATGCCAATACCGAATATTGTGGTGACGGCGATGGTGGCGGGCAGTCTTTTTTCCATGTCTTCCTTGGTTTTTGGGTGGAAGTATGCCTCCCAGCTGATGGACCCGCTTTTATTATAGGATTTTAGGGTCTTGGTTTTTCCCACTTTCGCGATGTTAAGGTCTTCGTAGCCATCACTAGGCATGTTGCTGAGTTTGGAGTATTGCAGATCGCCCGGTTTTTCGGTGAGTTCTCCTTTACGGTACTTTACTGTGACATAGATGACGGTTACAACAGCTATTACGGTCATCAGGAGTCCTAAGCTGACGAAAAGGGATGTAAAGCTCATGTTAGTTTTCCCAGTTTAATAGTGTTTAAACTTATCTTAGGCGCTCCGTGTGGGTTACTGGATGAGCCACTCTGCTAACGTGACTTTCTTCGTGTTGAAATGGTCCTCGGTGGTCACTATCTCTCTGTCTATGAGGCTCTGTATGGCTCTGTGTGTCTGCACTCTGGTGAGTCCAAGCTCGTAGGTTAGGTCTTTCTGCAGCATTTCTCCCCCGTGCTCTATGAGTGCCTCGACTATTTGTTTCTCGTTCTCGTTGAGGAGGCGGAGAGCTATATCTATCTTGTCTGATTCGATGGGTTCGGTTTTTTGGGTCTCTGTTATTGGTTTAGTTGAGATTGCCTTTTTTCTGCTGCTGGTGTACCAGAGGTATGCTATAATTATCAGGAGTAGTATAATGATTACCCAGAGAAGCGTGTTATCAGTGCCTGCTCCGTTATTTGGGTAGGGCATCATCTGCCCCATCTGGCTTACTCTCTGGACTATTTCCATGTTCATGGTTATTTTAGGGTGGTTATTATTGCTTTGTTTATGTCGGTTTTCTAAAGGCTTTTATCTCGTCTTCTGACTGGGTTCTTTAATGTCCAAGACTCTCAGGCTTTATTACCCGATTCCCAAGTTTCCCAGCGTCTCGGTTACAGGGGCTGGCTGTGAGCTTCAGTGCAATCACTGTCGTGGGCATTATCTGCAACATATGCCTGATGTGAGTGCGCCTGAGAAGTTGAGGGATTTCTGTGTTAGGCATGAGGCTGGGGGAGGCGTGGGGCTGCTAATCAGCGGTGGCTCCACGAGGCAGGGTAGGGTTCCCCTTGAGCCTTTTCTGGATACTATTAGGTGGGTTAAGGATCATACCGGGTTGATTTTGAATCTGCATACGGGTATGCTGAGTCGTGATGAGGCTGAGACTGTTGCTTCTACTGGAGTTGATATTGTCTCGGTTGATCTCGTCGGTTCGGATGATACGTTAAGAATGGTGTATGGACTCGATGCTGATGTGGATGAATACGGCGCCACTCTCAGGAACTTGGTGGATGGGGGGGCGAATGTCGCGCCTCATGTATGCGTAGGGCTTCACTATGGCGAGGTAAAAGGGGAGAGAAAGGCTCTTGAGTTGGCCGCAGGGGTGAAGTCTGAGACCGTTGTCTTCATCAGTCTGATTCCCACTGCTGACACGCCTATGGCTGATGTGGCTCCCCCCAGTGTGGAGGTCGTGGCTGGTTTGATCAGTGAGGCTGTTACAGTCTGCAGGGGCAGTGATATTAGCTTGGGGTGTATGAGGAGCCGCGGCTACAAGACTGAGCTTGAGCGGGCTGCCATAGAGGCTGGTGCGAAACGGATCGCATTAGCTTCAAGGAGCACCGAGAAGCGTGCCATAGATGCAGGTTATCAGATTCAGAAACGGGATGGCTGCTGCGCGACCCCAAGAAGGTTTGATGATAGATTACTCAGAGTCTAGGGCTAGCTGTATTACTTGTATGAAGTCCTGTGGGGAGACGCCGTACAGGGTGATGTCTGAGTCTTTGAAGAAGTCGTTGATCTTTTCAGGATAGGTTGATGGGGTGCTGCCTTTTATGGCTGCTTCAAGGTCGATTATTGATGTTTCTGGATGCATGAAGAAGTCTCCCGAGAGCTTGATGTCTGTGATGTGTCCGTCTCTGAGGGCTAGTTCGCAGGCTAGGAGTTTTCCGCCTGGTATCTTGTACTCGGATTTCATCGCTGGTAGACCCACTCCTTGCTCATGTACTTCTCCTTGAGTTCTTTTACGAGCTTCTCCTCGTCTCCAGTGAGCTCTCCGGGTTTTAGCTCAATATCAAGGGTTTCCTCAAAGCCCTGTACGAGGGCGTCTCTTACCTCCTTGAAGCTGACCTTTCGGTCTAAGTATCTGCGTATATTAGTGACTCGTTCCTCGACTGCTTTGATTAGTTTGTCGCTGATCTTGGCGTCGCTTACTCTGAGCACCTGAAACATGCGCTGTATGTCGCTGTCAACGAGTACGGTGCCGTGCTGGAGTACTACTCCGTGGCGTCTTGTCTGGGCGTTTCCACTGATCTTTTTTCCACCGGCTGTGATGTCGTTTACTGGCTTGAACTCGGATTCTACGTCTATGTGTTTCAATCCGTTTACTATGGCGCCGCAGATGAGCTGGTAGGATTCCAGTATGTCTCTCGGCATCTTGGGGTCGTTCTCGGGAACTACGATGCTGTATGTTATCTCGCCGTTGTAGTCGTGGTAGACTGCTCCTCCCCCTGTGATGCGTCTGATTACGTCTACGCCGTATTCTTTGCATGCTGGTAGGTTGACTTCCTTTTCTATGCTCTGGAAGTAGCCGATGCTTACGGCTGAGGGGTTCCATCTGTAGAGTCTTAGTGTATTAGGTGTCTGGTGTCGTAGGCGTGCGATGGCTATGGCTTCGTCTATCGCCATCTGTGTGGGGGCGTTCTCGATGCGCATGTCGATGAGTCGCCATTGTTCTATCATGGTTATTGTGATGGGGTGGTATGATATTTGTTTTTCAATCAGTATTTTGGTAGCCGAGTTTTTGTGAGGCTTTTATAGGGTTTTTAGTGTGTTATGGCGCGTTATGGGTTTTTTCTAGTGTTTTGGTGTTCTTTTTTAATGCTTTTTAGTTAAAACGGGTTTTTTTTACTGTTTGCATCATGTATATGGTTGTTATATTGGTTTATGGGTTAAAAGGGGTTAAATATGGGTTTCTTTATAAGTTATGGTTGATTATATGGGTTGATACTGCTTGATTGGCCTCATGGGATTGCTGGTTTTCTAGCCGAGACGTGAGAACGTGGTCCCGAGTTTTGAATAAGGGTAGTTGATTGTCGAACCGGAGCAGTCAGGCGAATATATGGAGGTGAAAGACTGGTGATTCTTGATGTTTTGGCAAAGGGTGTAATGCATGTTCCTGTTATCTGGGGAGATCTTGCTTTTGGGTTAGGTCTCGTTGCTCTCGTTGGCTTGATCTATTACATGGAGAAGAGGCTGTAGGCTGGGGTCACACGGCCTCATTGTCTCAAGGTTTTTTGTGTTTTTTTCAAATATTCTTGCGTTTTAGCGTTTTATATCGTTAAAACGGTGGTTTTTGACGCTTTAGCGTTTTCTTTCAGGGTTTTTAGCTAAAATATTTTATGTTTACTGTTATTATTATCTATGGCGCGTTTTTATTTATTTTTTCTTTGAAAGGACTCTAAAACGGGTTTATTTATATAGATAGTCAGGTTCCTTGTGTGGATAACTGCTTGATCGACCTCATGGAATTGCTGAGTTCCATCCGGAACGAAAGGAAAGCAGCCCGTGTTTTGGATCTCTGTGTTTTGAATGTTGTATCGGGGCAGTTTCTGTTGGGGTTATTGGAGGTGAAAGATTAGTGATTCTGAACGTGTTGATAGGTGGCGTTATGAGTGTGCCGCTGATCTGGGGTCAGCTTGCCTTTGTATTAGGCATTGTTGCGATCGGCGGTATATTCGTGTACTTTACGAAGCGGATGTAGTTTCCTTGTTCAACTTGGCTTTAGAGCCATCTTGATGAGGATTTTTCCTTTTTTATTAGTCGGGTTTTGTGCACTGTTTTGTCGGTTACCGTGACGCTTTTCGTCATGTATTGAGGGGGGATTGGGGTTGTTCTGGGGCTGGTTTTACGAGAGAAGGGTGTTTTAGGGTTTTGTTTTTGACCCCCCCCCTCCCCCCTTGTTTAGGGTGGATGTGGTTTCGTTGAGTAATTCCCTTTGTTTGATGCTCGGGTGTTCCGTCTTCTGATAGGCTCTTAAGGGGTGGTGTGTTATTGGTGGGTATGGGTGTTAATTTTCGTCTTGGGGTTTCTGATGTGGTTTTCCGTGATTTTGTGGATGGTGTGCGTGATGTTTTCGTTGTGCAGAGTAATGATTATTTTGTGGGTAAGCTGAGGGGTAAGAAGTATCTTGTGTTGGTGAATGATGGGGTTCCGGGGGAGTCTCCTGTTCGTTTTCAGATTTTGTCTGTTGAGGAGGGGTATGGTGGTGCTCAGGAGGATGTTTATGGGCAGTATCTCACAGGGTCATATCTGGAGATAAGGCTGAAGAAGAGACAGAAAACAAGGTAGAGAAATATAACATCTAAATGAATAAAGAATAAGCCAACAGAGAACATCTCTCTCAACAACTAAAATAGTGTAAATCCCTCTAAATCCCCTTGACAATCAATACCTATACAGATTATTCACATCATACTTCTCAACTTAATACCCCGGAATTCTATTTCTCGGGATTTGATTACCCGCCTGACAATCAAGTAATAAAACCTCAGTCATCTCATCTATCAATCTCTTAAAATCACCTGCCTTCAAGGAACCATACATCTCAGCCAAATCAGGACAAAGACCAATCCCATTTGAAGACTTTGGCATAAAAATAATTTACATAAAAAACTGAGTATTAAACTATCGAAGATAATGAAGGAAAATCATCCTGCAACCAAATTAAGACTCTTCAGTCCTTTTTTAACCTCATCCAAGGTGGGTTTCCTCGGGTAATTATAGAAAGGCCCTGATGGGCGCTCATTGTAGAAGGGTCTGTTGCATCCTGGGCAACCAGTGGTCCTGAACGCTTCACCATCAGAAAGCAACTCAACCAGATCATCCACGTCGAACCCGGTGATCCTACCATCCTCAACCTCAACATCATCAGCGGAAGCGTACCCATGCACAATCAAGTACCTCGCCACCTGAATACGCCTATACGACCCCAAATCAGGTTGAGGCAGACCCTCCAACCGCGTACCCGGCACAGGAGTAAAGGCAAACAGGACAGGCATCACACCCATACCATGAAGCCGCTGAACAAGCCCAACAACATCAACCTCAGACTCACCCAGCCCAACGATAATATTGCTGCCAACCTGCCCCACACCAAAGATACCCACAGCAGACTCCAGCGCCTGAAAATGAGTCTCCCACCTATAGGGACCGCCCACGCCCACGCCTTTGACCTTGTTGAATATCTCCTCGGTGGCTCCATCCAGAGGCAGACTGATAAACTCCGCCCTAGCGGAGTGAAGCCTCTCCAATCCGCTCCTTGATACAGGGCAGATATCAACAGAGACAGGCAGCCCTGTCTCGCCTCTGAACAGCTTAATGATGTCTATGGTGTCATCGAGGAAACCAGGATAATTAATCACCTGATAACAGATACGCTTAAGCACAGGATAAGTGGGCTCCCTGAACCCAGCCAGTATATCCTCAACGCTAAAACTCGGCCAGATCACCCTGCTCAACTGATCATGCCCAGCGTCATTACCGCAAGCCTGAGCACAGAAACTGCAGTTGGCGAGGCAAGCTCCCTCAGTGTAGCTCATAATGTACGCTGTTGTGGGGGGCACGCTCAACCTGTACTTCAGCAGCCCCAGCACCCCAGCTGAGCCTATGCTTACCCTGAGCTTATCCGATATCAATTCAACAGAAAACAGGAACAGGGAGATATATGGATTCTCACAGACAACCCAGAAGTCCAGATAATTCACTCAATCTATGGATAACCGAGACCACAGTAGGGTCATAGCTGCACTCCTTCTTATCAGAATACGGGTCCCATGTACCATTCGCCTCAAGCCTCTGGATCAGTACGGGCTTCAACCTAGCCGCCAACGCGCCTTGAACATCAACATCCATATCCCCAACATACACAGCCTCCCCCGGCTCCAAACCATGCCTCCCGAGAGCGATCTCAAATATCCGTGGATCAGGCTTGGCGCACCCCACATCATCCGAGACCACGATGCTGTCAAACAAACCATGCATCCCAAGCTCATCCACGAGCTCAAAGATACGTGGAGTATGCTCCCAGTTCGTAATCAAACCCACAACGTAGCGCTCCCTCAGACCCCTGATCACATCAACCGCCTCAGGGTCAAGATACATACCCCTGTGCCACAGCCTAACCAATATATCAACAAGTGGACGAACCTCGTCTGATGGAATATCCACACCCAGCCTGTGCCCAAGCTCCTTGACACGCCTCATAAAGAGGGTGAAACCGGACTCATCAAACCCCGGCGCATCGCTCTCAAAAAGATTGGCCAGATAACCCCTGAACTCATCAAACCCCACAGAAGCCCCGCGTCCAACCATCTCATCGTGGAAGGCGTGAACCCAGCTCTCCCAAGCCCCATTCACATCATCACTCAACAAAATAGTACCATGTAGATCAAAAAATACTCCCTTGAACCGGCTCATTTACCCAGAAAAGACTGGGCGTGATAAAAACACATCCCTCACCGCGCCTGATTTATACATCATACCCAAAATAGTTACAGATTGAAGCCCTCCGACATGCCTGAGCAGCACCCAGCCGATGAACGCCCTCATTGAGACCCGCAGAGAATTCGAGGCAGCCATCAAACAGACGATGCACAGGATCGCCATTGACATCTACAATGACTCACAGCAACCAGATCAATACATGGAAACCCTCGACAAGGCATACGAGAAATACTTCAACAGCATGAAAGGCGCAACAAACAACCACCAGGACGACGTACATCAGCTGATAGAAGCAGAGACCCTGCGCCAAAAAGCGCTGTACAAAGAGATCGAGGAACTCACGCCTTACTTCAGCAGGGTGAAGCCCCTTGACCCCACAAACATATACGCGGTACCCTTCTGGGATCACAGCCCAAGCCACGGGGTCACAGTCGAGATCAACAACACACGGTTCTACGCTGCTCCCAGAGTCCCATGCAGCGCAAATGACTACATCACAGTGAAACAGGCACCGGTGCCAGCCAACATAGTGCTCATCAACCACGACATGATACTCATGCTACCCTACTGGGAAAACACCACGGAGGAAACCCACAGACAGCTCAACCAGCTACTGAACACATCAAGCACAGTCACCGAGGAGGAGATAGACGCACCCATACACGTAAAGAAGAACTATCTCTGGACCCACTCCGAGACCAAGATAGAGCAGAAGGTCATAGACAGCCTCATGGAGAAGTACAGGGCAGACGCATTCATGGTGGGCTACCCAGCACGAAACATCGCCATCATATACACTGGGCTGGAGGAGACCATCGAGCGCCTCTGGAGAACCATCTACTTTGACTGGGATGAGATGTGGAGAAGGTATATGGAATGAATAAAGAAGAGATACTTCAAAGAATCAGGAAGCACCTCGCGAAACAGACAGGCGAGAAAACAGGGGGAAGCGGACACCTCGCATACACCTCCATCAGTGACATAACCATAGACAACATCAAGGAAACAGGGCAAAAAACCGAGGTAACCTACAGCTACACTGTGGGCATTGAATCAGAGTTCACAGCAGCCGAACCAGACAATACAAGAGAACCAGACCCATACGACCCCTATCACTACAGGAAGACAGAGAAAATAACCCTCACTGACTGATATACAGCAACGTGAAGGACGCTATACAGGTAAAGAGATCAGGCAACATTGCGAATGGACCAAGCCCCGAACCCCTGTAACCAGCCACACTCACAAGCAACGGGTTCGACACAAGCGAATACAGCAGCAATGCGACGCTGAATATCACGAGACCGAGGGAGAACTCCAGCCCAGTATCACGGTACACCTTCCAGTAGATGGATGAGAGCACAATCAAGAGGAAGGCATTCACACTCGCCAACACCGCCTTCACCGTGTAATAAACCTCGTAGTCTCCGCCCTGATGCATTCCCATGCCTCGCCCAACAGTGAAGCCGCTCTGACCTGCAACGAAGTACGCGATAACACCTATGATCAACGCAACAGCCACGACGCCAACCAGCTGTCTATTCTCCCTCATCTAATTCTTTCTCTCCTTCACTGTTTTTCACCTTATTCCCAATTTTCTCCCAAATCTCATTGAAATAATCGATATGGTCTTCTAACATG
>CAYTVK010000041.1:0-12092 GCA_964441725.1 uncultured Candidatus Bathyarchaeia archaeon
CCTCCCCATCCATCAAGAATAGGTGTCACTAGTACAAGTTCATCAACCCCTGTTGATCGACAAAAATCTTCGATTAAAGGAATCTCAGTCTCAGTCTGTTTGAATACAAGGGTCCTCATAATGATCCTTAAATTACTCTTCTGAATATCACGATATCTTACTAGGTTCTCTATGCCTTCAATGACCTCATCAAAATTAACTCCCTTTCTATACGCATTTATAGACTCATGACTGAAGCCATCTAAGCTTAGATTAATTTTGCTTAAATTACAGTCTACTACCTTTTTGTAATCGTTTATTAGTGTTGTACAGTTTGTATTTACTATTGTTTCTATTCTTCTTTTATGGCAAAGTGAAATCATCTCATAAGTATCCGGATTGAGCAAAGGCTCTCCCATGAAGAAAAAAGCAATTTTCTTTACATCAGGTATTTTATCTAAGACTTTTTGAAACTGGGCTAGGCTCATCTGCCCATATGGTCGCTTTAATTCTGAGGATGGGCATGCGACACATTTTACATTGCATCCTGCCTGAGTCTCTACTACTATGTTTACAGGTTTGAATACTTTTTTTAACCAAATATCAGGAATTGAGTTATAATTCTTGAGTATAATGTTCTTTGCATTTTTACGAGACTCTTGTAATATACTCATTTGTTTAAATTGATTATATTTTAGATATCTTACTTTGTAGATAAGAATATATCACACACAAACTGGACACGGTGATAATGTAATTTACAAAGTACAAATTTGTACGTAAAAATTCTTAATCTTAGAACCCCTTCGTTATACTGCGTGAAATTCAATATACTTGTTACATTAAACGCTTAAATTAATTATTATTTTATTACGAGAAATTTAATTTTACTGTTACTCGTAAATCCATGACTACCAAAATATCAGTATTTAGTAAATATAGTCATGAAAAATATGACTATTCCATAATTGAAGGTCTTGAAGAAGATGAATTATGAATTGACCTGACTTTGTAGGAATCATTTCTCAAATAGGGTTAATTTCAGGTTATCTATTATGTACAAGAAATCATATGGCGGAACCCCACAGAGACAGAGTAAAAAAAGAGTTCTCGAAACAAGTATCAACCCTAGCCAACGCCACCTTCTTCACCGACCAAGAAATAATCGAAAAAATAAAGACAACCGCAGATCTAACCCACGAAATGACTGTACTGGACGCCGGATGCGGACCAGGCATATTGACTGAAACCCTCGCCCCCCTCGTCCACAAGATAGTGGCATACGATCTGACACCGGAAATGGTGGAGGCAGCGGAGACTCGGTGCAAAAAAGCGGAATTATCCAACGTCGAATACAGGATAGGAACGATAGAGTCCCTCCCATATGAAAACGAGCACTTCGATAGAGTAATAACCCGTCTAGTGGTACACCACCTCCCAGAACCAAGTAAAGGACTTGAGGAGATGCACAGGGTCCTGAAGAAGAATGGAAAACTCATCTTAGCTGATATAATCAGCGCCGAAGACCCCAAGAAGAACGCCCTTCACAACGCACTGGAGGTCCTCAGAGACCCCTCACATACCAGGATGTTACCTCTAACCGAGCTAGAGAAAAGCCTTGAAGGAGCGGACTTCACTATTATCCGCGAAGATTCATGGGTGAAGAAGCGGGAATACTCCGAGTGGATAGCGATATCAAACTCACCGGAACGAGTTGCCCCACTAAAAACAATTATGAATGCCCTAGCGTCAACGGGGATCGATGCCGGAGTCAACCTACGATCCGACGCCGACACGGTTACCTTCGAGCACAGATGGGTCATGATAACCGCATCAAAAAAATAAGCATACACACACTCCACACCCCCAATATACAATCATCACATTTCCTCACACAAAATACCACAAATTCACACCAGAAAAAATGCACCAAGTTACCGCCAGCCATTACCAACAAGGAAAGAGCAGGACTCAAACCACCACCCCAATATCGATACCACCACCTCAATTATCTGAAGACAACCCCATCACATAGACAATTAATATTAAAAGCCCCGCCTCTTCTTAGCAACCCATGAAAAGCGACATCCTCATAATAGGAGCCGGGATCATGGGCATATCCACGGCTTATTATCTAAAGAAACAAGACCCCAACAAAGACATACTAGTAATCGACAAATACGCAGGACCCGGACAGGGAAACAGCGCCAAAAGCGAAGGAGGCTTCAGAAACATGTTCACAAGCAACACAAACTACCTCCTCGCAGACACCAGCATCGACTTCTTCTTCCACATGGAAAAAGAAATGGGCTACGACCTCAAACTAGAGCCCATCGGATACATGTGGCTATTCAGCGAAGACCAATACAAAGAGATCCATGAAGCCATCGAAGAGATGAAAAACAGAGGCATCGATCTAACCGTCTACAATCGATCACAACTCCAGGAAATGATACCCACACTCATGACTGATTTCGGCGACGATGAGGAAACAGAGCTACTTGGCCTGAAAAACGTGGACTACGGCATCTATGGAAAGAAATGCGGCAGCCTCGACGCCGACGCACTTGTACGCGCCTACGAAGCCGAGTTCATCAAACTAGGCGGCAAAGTCCAATACAACACCGAGGCAAAGAAACTCTACGTCAAACCCGAAGTAGAACTAGGCATACCCGGTGAACCCTTCGTCTGGCAGAAGAAGATAATCACAGGAGTCGATACCAACAAGGGAGAGATCAACGCCGAGACCACAGTAGTAGCCTGCGGCGTATGGGCATCAACACTTCTAGACCCAGTTGGACTAGACAGCTACATGCGCCCCAAAAAGCGCCAACTATTCGCATTCAAGGACCCACAGATCGAGCCCATAATGAAGACTAAGGGACTTAACAAAGAAGGAGCACTACCATTAACCATCCTCCCCACCGCGGGAATCCTACTCAAATCTGAGCTCACAGAGGGAAGCATCTGGCTTGGCTGCGCCGACTGGATTCCACGCAAGTTCGAGCTTGAGGAGGACCCGCAGGCAGAGGAAGACTACTACACCAACAACATATACCATGCACTGGTGATGTATTTCCCAGACTTCGAAGACGTGCGTCCCATGAATAGCTGGGCAGGACAGTACGCCGTCAACAGCTTCGACGAGTCACCCGTAATCTACAAGGAAGAAGGACTACTTTACATAGGCGCAGGCAGCGGCAGCGGCATAATGAAGGGAGACGCCCTCGGCAGAATCGCCTCAGCCCTCTACTATGGAGAAGAAGAAGCCATACTCTACGGTGGACGCACCTTCAGAGTAACCGACCTCGGTGTACATCACAGAAAAATAGAGCCAGAAAAATTCGTAATATAGGGAGCTAATCCCTATTTTTTACGCCCTGTATTACGCCCTCGATCAGCCTGTAAGCTGACTTTAAACCCTTTCTCTCAGTGTCTCTCCTCCAAGGATAAGACGCCATGCCGAACCCCTTCGCAGTGGGGTACTCGAACATAACTGATAGGGCTTCACCCAGTTCATCCGCTGTCGGCCCATTCTCAACGGGCAACCCAGCGCCGGGAATATCCTCGGGGTCCAATATATCGAGATCAACGTGTACATAGATGAGGTCTGTTACCCTGCTGAGTCGATCCATCTCCATGTCTATTGCTGGGCTCAGACGCTTGATATCATTCACCGAGATCTGAGGAATATCATACTTATCGATAAGATATTGCTCCCATGGATCAGTATCCCTGACACCAGCCATTGTAACATATTTGATGGGGAGCGGCGGCTCCAAGCCACTTGTTCTCCTAATATGGTGTAGACACATACCGGTGCTGATGGCAACTGGCATTCCCCCCATCATGCCGCTGAGGCTCGTCTCTGGAGTGTTAAAGTCTCCGTGAGCATCTATCCATACTAGTCCAACTCTCAGAGGCTTTCTTGTGCTACCCGATCTCTGATGACCAGCCAGCATACCCATCAAACCATTACAGTTGGCGAGTAAACCAATGGAAAGAACATCAGCCTTAATTTGACCCGCAACAACATCCGCTAAATGATTGTTCGCCAAACCTAGACGATACCTGGCCCCATAGACTTTCTCATCCTCCTCCGCTGTGAGCTTCGCCTCCTTGTTTTCAACTAACTCGCATCCCCATTCACCGAGGAGTCCGAATAGACCACCCTCCTCCATGGTCTTGGGGCCTTCATCATCTTCAGGCCTACCGAAGGTTCCGCTGTATGGCAGTTTAGCCAATCCGACCTTTACATTGTTCATCTAAAACCACTCACTGGATGTGCGTCAATGAATAAAAGATATACTGGAAAATAGAAAAAAAGAGAGTTAGTATCTTCTCCGGTTATCTCGTCCGCGGTCTCCACCGCGTCCGTATGGTCTTCGTTGGTACTCTACCTGCTGATCACTGATGTTGTTCTCCAGCTCGACCTCATCAAAGGGGGCCTCATCCAACACCTCATAGCTGCCGTATTTGCCCAGATTCAGCCTCATGCTGCCCCTGAACACATTAACGTAAGCATTATCCAGCTTCAAAACCATGTCTTCTTTTACCGCGTCGATAGCGTCATCCCATAAAGTAAGGTAGATGCTTCCTGTGTCATCGGCTACTAGGGCTTCGCACACCTGATGCGTGCTGTTGTCGTTCCTAGAGGTTACCTCTCTAGGCTCACCGATGCTGATAACCTTGGCGACCGTGTATACTTTTCTCGAGTAACTCTTTAAATCCCCAATCTTAACTTGGGGCTCTTCTTCGTAGTCTGACATAACCAATATCTCACAATGGTCTAATCAGATGAGCCTCTATAGGCGTAAAAAGATTCCCATCCCTCATATTTCATATCAGTGAAACGTGATAGCATTTGCATGAACGATCTCAGGGAAAACTTCCCGATAACAGAGCATGTAAAATACATGAACACGGCCAACCATGGCCCACCAAGTACTCACGTGAAGAAAGCAGTAAAAATGTTCTTGGATGACTGGGATCATCTCAGACGCCACGGAGACCAGAAAGTTGAGCAAGCCAACCAAGCCTTCGCCAAGTTAATCAACGCAACCTCTGAGGAGGTCGCATGCCAGCCTAATACGAGCAGAGGTCTCGCAATCGTGGCGGCTTCAATAGGTCTCAAACGGGGGGATAACGTCATTGTTAATGAGCTTGAGAACTGGGCAAACGTCTACCCTTGGACGTTGCAGGCCAAGAGGGGAGTGGAGGTGAGGATCATCAAAGCCAAAGACGGGGCCATCACGCTGAATGCCGTCGAGAAGCAGATCGATGACAAAACTAAAGCAGTATCCATCAGCCACGTACAGTGGCTTACAGGTGCAAGACAAGACCTGAAACCTCTAGCAGACCTCTGTCACAGTCATGGAGCCTACCTCGTTGTGGACGGCATCCAAGCCGCGGGAGCCCTAGACGTAGACGTAAAGAAGGAAGACGTTGACTTCTACGCCTGCGGCAGCTATAAATGGCTTCTGGGGCCATCAGGCGCTGGTTTCCTGTATGCCAAGAAAGAACATCTATCAGAGCTTCGACCACAAGAACTCGGGTATAGAGCCATCAAGGAACATAGTCTAATAGATCCGAAGCTCCACGAGACCGCCAAGAAACTGGAATTCGGTGAACCCAGCTACCTCAGCTTCGTTGGAACAAAAGCATCCATAGATCACATACTGGGTTTGGGAACTGGACGAACAGAAAAACAGGTAACCAGGCTTGCCCAGCGTCTCTATGATGGAATAAGCAGCCTTGATGTTACAATGGTTTCCCCAGAGGACTCCCGTCTAAGATCAGGGATTATTAGTTTCACAACCGAGAACTCAGAGGCACTCTATAATCTATTAACGGAGCAAGGTTACATCATCAGTCTGCGACCAGTAGGCGTCAGAGTTAGCACAGGGTTCTTCAACACATCAGCTGAAGTAGATTCACTTATTGATGAAGTTGCGAGACATTTGGGATAGGTTTAAACCAAAGCTCCCTTTTATGGACGCTTGAAAATGCCTGAATCATACTCTATCACCGACTCAAACCTGCATGTCACGATAACTGCCGCTAAGAACAGCCATGTAATCGATATAAATAAGACACTGGAAGAGCTTGATACGATAACTCAGGGAAAAGTCTACCAATTATTTGACGCGGACAAAATCATGGACTCCCCCCACATCTACTACGCGGCAGCTAATGCATACTACGCCATGCAGAATGGCAGCAACATCAGCAACCGCCTTGACGTAGAAACTCTCCTCTACGCATCAACGCAGAACCAGATATCAAAAGCCATCACCACCATTGGAGTTTCTAAAAAAACACAGCGGATAGCTGTAGCAGTAATATCCGAGAAAAAAGATGACCCTATCGCAGCGAAGATAGCAGAACACATCGGAGACATGAACGACAAAATACTGGAACCCACACAGAAAAAATATGAAGCCCTCAAGCAGCTCTACGAGATCACAGACACAGCCATCGACACTCTTGAACGCGATAAATACGAGGCATTAACCAGCCTAATAACCGAGAAAGGAACCCTGATCAGCCTACGGCGATAACCCTACTCGTTCCTTCTGGACATTCAACATGGCATCAGCTGGTATCACAGACACACCTGTTTTATCACCCGTAATCTCTATGAGTATAACCCAGTCAGGGTTCTCAAGGTCAACCAAGTTATCAACGACTGCTGCAACAGCGTCAATAACCTCAAGACTCCTTAACTCTGTTCTACGCTTTTCAAGTGTTACCCTGAAGGTCTCGCCTTCCTTAATCCTATCTTTCTGGAATTCCACCTCAGCTACAATTCCCTCTATATTTGTATCAATCCAGCTGAGAATAGGCATGACTCTGAACAGTTTATCATATCTCTCAGGCTCAGCCATCATATGCTCCCGCATCAAAAAAATCGCGTCAACGGGATCAAGCGTAGTATACCCCTGAATAAGACCTCTGATCCTTGTCTTATTCACCCTAGGCTCAGGGTCACCTATAGCCCTCAGATTCATCCATAGCTGACTACTTGCAGCTCCCATCAATATTTTCTCGGTCGTAGCTAGCAGATTGTACTCCAAACTCGTTCACCCCCATAGAGTCATTTGAAGGCTTTTTATATTGCGTATACCACCCACCCTTGAATAAAATGAAGGTCGGCTCAAGATGCGGCTACTGTCTGCTCCACCGTGGATATAACATGATTAAGCTCAGCACAGACGAGGAAGAAACCAGAAAAAAAGCAATGATAGCACTCCTCAAGCTAATGGGAGATAACTTCAACCAAAACACAGTACCATCAGTACTGGGCGCAGAGAGGGGAAGAATAATCGCAGACATAACCGGATGCGAAGACCCATACGAGGAACAAAAAAGAGCCGAGAATAAGCGCGCCATGAAACTCCTCTCAGAAATGGAGAAAATACTTAAAGATACACTACCAGAGGAAAAACTCAGAACCGCATGCACGATAGCCTGCCTCGGCAATGTAATAGACTATGATGTACCCGGTAACAACGCCAACCTAAACGACGCGTTGAAGTTCCTCAAAGACCCCTTCTACATTGATGACACAGACAAACTTAAAACACTCATCAAACATGGCACCAACCTCCTATTCCTAACAGATAACGCCGGAGAAATAGCCCTAGATACCCTGCTTGTAAAAGAACTGAGACGACTCGGCGCTCATGTAACAGTCGCGGTTAAGGATGGCCCACCAAGCCTTAACGATGCCTTAATGAAGGACGCATTGATGGTGGGCATGGACAAGGCAGCGGATGAACTCATCACAACAGGAGCTAAAGCTATTGGAATAAGGCTAGACGAATCACCACGGTGGTTCATCGACATCTACAATAACGCAGACATAATAGTGGCAAAAGGCATGGCAAACTGGGAAACCATGACAGAGACACCTGCACCCTGTCCAACAATGTATCTATTTAGAACAAAATGCGAGCCCATCGCAAGCGCAGTAGGCGCTCCGGAAGGAGAAAGCATAGCCTTCCTTGTGGATAAAGGCTGGAAACTCTAACCCTGCAGAACATCCATAATCATTTTACCCGTAATAGGGCCACTTCGAACGATCCACATCTCAGATCCAGATAGATCAAGAACAGTACTTGGCAGCTGACCCAAAGAAGGCCCTCCATCAACCACTACATCAACATGCTTGCCAACCTGATCAATAGCCTCCTGAGCAGTAATCGGAGAATTAGCACCCGACTTATTTGCGCTGGTACTCACAATAACACCAGCTGATAACTCGGCTAACCTACGTGCCACCTCACTACCTGATACTCTGATGCCCAGCGTCTTCTTACCATGAGTAACCCATATAGGATAATCAATCTTATTCGGTAAAACAAGCATCAAAGGGCCCGGCCAAAACCTCTCAGCTAGTTTCTCAGCCGTCGCGTTGAACATCACGATCTTCCTAGCTACTTCAATAGATGAGCATATCAATGGCAGTGGTTTATCCGCCCTCTCCTTTATCTGAAGAATCTTCTTGGTAGCGTCAGGATCACTGGGTGCACAGCCCAATCCATAGACTGTCTCTGTAGGGTAGATTGCTACTCCTCCATCCCGTATCACTTTACCAGCGTACCTGAGCCCTTCTTCATCGGCATTAACGATCTTCATTCTACACCTAGACGGAGACCCTACTAATATGATCTACTCATTGAGTAAGCTGCGGATTTAGATGAAATTCATATAGGCGATAAGACTCTCACTCAGCCAAATCTAAAACCACCAGCATCAAGAGGAAAAAAACTCAACCCTGTACCCTCAACCGCGGTAGCCAGATCATCGCCAGATACCATATTCTCTAAAAAACTGAATACTATCTCATCGGTTTCCTCGACAGTAACAGCACCACTCCAACCCACCACCGCGCCAACACCATCCATGGATAAGACCTCCCCAAGATCGTCTTTCTCCAAACTATTACACCCCATAACCACTACCAGACCACTACGAGACTTAACTAAATCCTCAAAGAAACCACTTGAAACAGCGAAAGCAGGGTAATCCACGCTGCCACATCTGCCAATATTTACCTCACCACTCAACTGCTCAAGCACATACTTCGAGGAATCATACTCCTCATGAGTAAACAACCAAGTCTTACCATCAAAAATCCCAGAATGAACCCTGAGAACCACAACATCCGCACTCCAATCCAAGTCACGGAAGAGACCCACTGTCACATTTTCACCGCTGATAACCTTGACCTTGAATCCTTTTGACTCTAGCAGCCTCTGGCAGCACTCAGTAAACCCATATTCCGTGTTTTCCCCATATAATTGATCAAGAATCACCGCCTTCTTTCCCTGAATACTCTGTTGCTTATAGTACACAGAATAAGCTAACAATGAAACAAGAACAAGAACCACGACTATTTTACCTAGATTATTCTTCACAGGTGAATCGGAGAAACAACCCCCTTTAACACGAGAGTAACTACTGAAACGTATTAATCGGGACACATGCCATGAGGGTCTGGGAACAAATAGTTACTATGGGGATACACTTTATATCCACCCCCACGTAACAGGAGGCAATTCATCCACTCACAATCAACTGATAAAAATGAAGTTCCAACAACTACCCATCAAAGACGAGATAAAAAAAGCCCTTAAAGAACTCGGATTCAAAGAAATGTTTCCTATACAGGAAAACGCTATACCCCCAATGCTAGAAGGAAAAAACGTAATGGGGCAAGCAAAAACGGGAACAGGTAAGACAGCAGCTTTTGGTGTCCCAATGCTACAGATGCTAGACCCAGAAAGCCACAACGTCGAAGGCCTAGTAATAGCACCCACCAGAGAACTCGCCCAGCAGATCACAGATGACATTAACACATATGGAAAACACCTCAAAACACGAGCAACACCCGTCTACGGCGGAGTATCCCTCAACCCCCAGATACAGGAACTCCGCAGAGGAGTAACCATCGTGGTAGGCACCCCAGGACGCCTAATCGACCACATGAAAAGAGGCAACCTAGACCTCAGAAACCTCAAGATGATAGTTCTCGACGAAGCAGACAGAATGTTCGACATGGGCTTCTACGACGACATAGCATACATTTTAGAAAAACTACCAAAAAAACACCAGATAAGCCTGTGGAGCGCTACATTTGATGACCGCACAATGAACCTCAGCAAACGATTCATGCCCCAATACGTCGAGGTAAACATGAGCAGGGACGAGATCGGCAACCTCGACATCATCCAATACTACATGGTAATGGCTCAGCACGAGAAAGAGAATAACCTCAAAGAAGTAATCGAATACTTCAAAGTAGACCGAGGCATCATCTTCTGCCGCACAAAGTACACTGTAGACCGACTAACTTCTTTCCTAAAACGAAACAGGATACCCGCAGAGCCAATTCACGGAGACTACAGTCAAGCTAGAAGGCAAGGGGTGCTCGACGATTTCAGGGATGGTAAATACGACCTCATGATAGCAACAGAGGTAGCAGCAAGAGGACTCGACATAGACGACGTACCATACATCATCAACTACGATATACCAGATGACCCAAACATGTACTTCCACCGCATCGGCAGAACAGCGAGAGCGGGAAAAAAGGGAACCGCCATAACATTCGTGCTACCAGACCAAGAACTGGAGCTGGAGCGGATCAAGGCCATTACAAAGACCCCTATCGAGAAGTGGAGTCTGCCCCCAAGCTTCCTCTTCTAACCCATTAAATACGTATTCAGTACACATATCTGCCATGAGTTCATACTTTGCAAACCAGCCAACGGAAGCAGAGATAAATGAGAAAATCAAGGGCTTCGCGTCGTGGCTGGAAATAGACCTAGACGCCATAGGCCACAACATAAGACAGGCGAGACAGCACACTGGCGGTGAGATCATACCCTGCGTCAAATCCAACGCCTACGGACACGGTGTCGTACCCATCGTCGCCTACATGATGGAGCAGGGAATCAAAATGGTCCTCGTGGCAAAGCTCTATGAGGCCATGCAGCTTAGAGACGCAGGGCTAAAAATCGGAATAGTATCCATAGGCCCACTCTTCAGTGAAGCAGACTACTATAAAGTAGTAGCAAATAACATTACCCAGACCATCTACCAGTCAGAGCCCGCAAGAAAACTCAACAAGGCTGCGGAGAAGGTTGGTAAAAAAACACCCATCTGGGTTAAAGTTGACACAGGATTAGGCAGAGTGGGAGTTCGCTGGAGCGAAGCAACGGGCTTCATAGAGGAGATCAGCAAACTCAGTCACCTCAAATTAGAGGGCATATTCTCTACCCTCTCCGAGGCAGATGAGCTTGACAGACAACAAGTCCAACGCTTGCTTGATATTGAAAAAGCCTGTAACGAAAAAGGGATCAACGTAGGCACCAAGAGCATCGCGAGCAGCAACGCCATCTTTCACAAACCATACACATACCTAGACGCTACAAGACCCGGCCTTATGCTCATGGGCTTCTATCCCGAGGCCGAGGACCTCAACCAGGGCATAGAGCTTAAACAAAGCCTATGCTGGAAAGCACGAATAGAACACGTAAAAAATGTACATAAAGGAGAAGCCCTCACCTACAGCAGAAGATTCATCGCCCCAAAACCCATGAAAGTAGGTACGGTACACATCGGGTACTACGACGGTTATCCTCGTGGATTAACCAAGAAGGGCAGAGTACGTGTAGGAGACACGATGAGGGATGTTTTGGGCACTGTTTCTGTGAATCATTTCCTAGTAGATCTAACTGAAACTGACTACGAAGTTGGAGACATCATAGAGGCCATCAGTCGAGAGGGTGAAAACAACGCATTGAATGTCGCTAACCTCGCAGGTATAATGACTTACAGTCTCGGTAATGGCTTACATATGCTTACACCAAGAGTCTATCTAAAATCCGGGAAACATGTAGTTTTAACCAGTCCCCGGCTCGTGGAATAACCATATTCCCGTGTAACATCATCCTTTAAATTATAGTTCCAAGGAATACATGGAAGAGCTGGGGTAGCATAGCTTGGCTAATGCGCTGGACTCATGATCCAGAGGTTAAAGGCACCAGTGCCGTAGCCGGATAAAGAGCGTGGGTTCAAATCCCATCCCCAGCACCTACTCAAAC
>CAYTVK010000042.1:0-11939 GCA_964441725.1 uncultured Candidatus Bathyarchaeia archaeon
AATAGTGCCCGGTATGCTCAACATTTCATTGCACAGGGCGCTGGGTACAACCTATTGCAGGTTTCCGGGCTTAGAGATACAGAAGGACACACCACCCCAGTTCATAGGCAAGGAATATATGAAGCAAAACGAGTACGACGAGTTCATAGATGACACATTCAACTTCATAGCCAAGAAGCTCCTCCCCCGACACTTCACAAACATAGACCCAATAGACTCACCAAAAGCCATGGCAGCGTGGATCACCTATGGCGAGGAGAGTCAACGATACAAGGAAGGCATGGGCAAGATCAGTGACGAGCTACGAAAATATGGCTTCCCCAGCTTCGGAGGAGGCTTCAACTACGCCCCACTAGACTTCATAGGAGACTACGTCAGGGACATCAAGAACGTCTTATTCGACTCATACAGGATGCCCGACAAGCTAAAACAGGCAGCCGAGGCTGTGAAAAAGATACTGCTGGAGCTGGCTGAGATCACAGCCAAGACCGCCCCCAAAGGCACCCAGATGTTCATACCGCTGCATCTCAACGAATACTTCTCGCCCAAGCAGTACCATGAGTTCTACTGGCCAACACTGAAGGAGATTGTGGAGAAACTGGTCAAGCTAGGCTATGTCCCATCCATCTTCTATGAAGGCTACCAAGACCCACACCTAGAGTCCATACTTGAGCTCCCTAAAGGCACCATAGCTAGGTTTGAGAAGACAGACCTAGCCAAAGCCAAGGAAGTTATCGGAGATCACGCCTGCATCATCGGTGGTCCGCCTTCATCCCTCTTTCTCAGTGGATCCCCTGAGAAGGTGCATAAATATGTCAGGGACCTGATGCCACATGTGATGGATGGTGGGGGATTCGTCCTATCTCCAGCTGTGAGCATCCCGGAGGGTGCTAAGCCCGAGAACGTCAGAGCTCTAATGACCGCTGTGGAGAAGTACGGGGTCTACTAAACTCTATTTTCTGATGGCTCAGCTATAAAAAGTGCCATTTTAATGCTCTAATGATAGCCTCGAGACAATGAAGGCTTGAGGAAAGGATGTGAAGTTATTGAAAGTAGAATTAGAGAAAAAATGGAAAGAATTCAACGAACAAGCCCACAAGTCACTGACACAGATAGAGAAATCAGGCAACGACTGGATCGCTGAATTTGATAAGACAGAGAAAAATCTCGAAAAAATGATTGCTGACACACAGAAAGAACTGGAGTCTGCGGGCACGGATGCGAGGAAGGCGATGAAGAAACAGCTTGAAGAGGCAAAGAAGCTCAGGGACGAGATGGAAGCAGAGCTGGATTTACGGATGAAGAAGGTTCAGAAATCCAGAAAACACATCGAAAAAGCAATCGCAGAACTCAAGTAGCTCCTATTCACTGTTTATTTCCAATTTTTTATTATAATGACTATACCAGCATCGTGGATCAGTAAGTGTTTTATTCTGAATAGGTTATTTTTCCAGCAACTAGGTGTATACCATGGTTCAATATTTAGGACTAGATTACTGGAAAAAAGTTAAAGAGATCGCGAACGTCGATGAGGAGTTCAGGATCAAGACAAAGGGATTCAACGCATCATTCACCTACGGTGTAACCGACAAACCAGAGCTACCCAAGATCTACATGAAGTTTGTAGACGGTGACGTCGAGGAGGTCAGGGAGCTTGCCGCGGAGGAGAAGACAGATTACACTCTTGAGGGACCATATGAGATATGGACGAAGCTCAACAAGGGTGAGCTTGACGCCCAGAGTGCTTTGATGACACGCCAGCTTCCATTCAAGGGAAACATGAGCGCCATCATCAGGTACAGCAAGGCGTTCCTACGGCTCTTCGAGTTAATGAAGACTATCCCAGTCGAGTATTAACTTCTTTTCAAATCATTTTACCTGTTATCCTTTTTTCGTCACATGTAAATTGACTTATATATAGCCATGAGCAAATGATGAAGATCGCAGATGGTAGACGAGATATCACAGAAGGTTCTAGAAGAATATCTACTGGACAGCAGGCAGAGCTTCAGGGAAGTCGCCCGCAAGATCGGTGTATCCAGCGGTACTGTAGCGAGCAGAATAAAGGGTATGGAGGAGACGGGGGTCATCAAGAAGTACACCACTCAGCTTGACTACGAGAAGCTGGGATATGAGCTTACCGCGGTGACTGAGATAATCGTCTCTGAGGGCATGATGATGGAGGTAGGTAACGAGATATCCAAGATAAGGCAAGCTGTCGCGGTCTACAATGTGACAGGTGACTCGGATATACTTGTGATAGCCAAATTCAAGTCTCGTCAGAACCTGAGCGACTTCACAAAGACCATGCTCAAGATGCCTCACGTGGTAAGGACAAAGACCCACGTCGTATTGAACACGCTGAAAGAGGATAACACCCTCAGTCCTTAGCCATTCTGCCCAGCTGCATTCCCCTTCTGACTGCCTTGAGGTTCAATTCAGCGAAACGCGGGAACCTCTCCAAGACAGCTTCTTCTATTGCCTGCTCGGATACTGCCCCGGTGATGGACTGGACGAATCCCAGCATCACCATGTTGGCAACCAGCTTGTTTCCCAGCGCCTCAGCCTCCTTCAGAGAAGAGACCTGGGCGTTTGGTGTGAAAAAACCATTATCTTTAATCTTCCTTAAATACTGGCTTCTTCGCGGAATAAATCAACGATCTCGTTCTTCTCCAGTGTAATATTGCCATAAACCACGCCTATTACGCCTGAGTAGAGTAGCTTCTTCTTGATACCTTTGAACTCATCTGGGGTTATTATCTCTGCATCGACTAGCCTCTGACAAACAGAGTCTTGGGGGATTTGCTTATGCTCGGAGCTGCATATAATGCGCAAGAACGCCAACTCTTTCTCGTTATACTGCAGCATATCTCACTCCCAGAACCCAGCGTATGATCAAACACGTCGAAGGTTATAGGATTTACCAAAAATCATAAGTCAATATGGTCAACTAAGTGACTATGTTGATGCTTGATGAGGTTCTGAGACATTTCAAGCCATTAAACCAAGTGGTATTGGCTTCAGTGGAGAAAGATCAACCAAGGCTGAGACCAGTAACACTGGTGTACAGTGAGAATCGCTTCTTCTTTGCAACCCAGAGCAGTGATAACAAGGTTGAGCAACTGACACATAACTCCAAGATCGAGTTGATACTTCAGTGGCAAGAGCCACCGAACAACGGGTACATCAGATTAGAGGGGTTAGCGGTTAAACTGGAAGACGAAAAACTGGTCTCAGAGCTCTATAAAAGCAACGATTTCATGGGAAAACTCTGGAGCAGCCCAGTGGACCCCGATCTCACGGTCTATGAGATCACTCCAAATGTTTACGATTACCTGAAACCGGGTGAATGGAGCACCCATAAGTTGAAGATAAAATAAATGAACTAAAACGCTTGTTTTAGTCCGTGGTAACTTGAACCAGTGATTCTAGACGGTCATAGTAACCAAGGACTTCACGCCCTTTGGCGGTGATGGAGTATTTTTTATTGCGTTCCGAGACATGATCCTCATCCACATAGCCCTTGTTAACAAGGATATCGATGGTGCCTTTGAGCGAATTCCAGCTAAGATTAGATGCGTACATGATTCTTGTTGGCCTTTGTTCTCCCTCACCTATGACCGTCAAGACATCAATGGCAATCTGGAAACTAGATCTACGTGGGCTCAATGTCAAAAAGGACTTGGATTATACTTATTATAAGATTATTATCCACTAACCCAGATTTAGGATATATAGATAAGAAATAGAGATTAACTAAAGATTTAGAGCTGCTCCTTGATGAGCCCGCCCAGTATCTTGATACCCTCAACTATGTCATCGATGCTGGGATGACTGTAGTTCAACCTGATGTGGTTGTGAGTCGGTGTCGTGTAAAAGTTACTTCCCGGAATATACGCGACGCCGCGCTTCACCGCCTCCATGAGTAACTCAGTGGCGTTAATGGACTCGGGAAGCTCAACCCAGAGGAATAATCCGCCCTTGGGACTATTCCACTTCGCCTCCTTGGGGAAGTATGTGTCCATTGCCTCAAGCATGACATCCCGTTTCTTCCTGTAGACAGTCTTCATCTTCTCGATCTGGGTATCAACGACGCCTTTCTCGAATAGCTTGGCTGCCGCGTACTGGCTTATGAGGTCATTACTGATGATGGTGCTGCTCTTCGCCTCAGCCATCTTCATGATGAACTCCTTGTTGCCACAGAGCCAACCGATCCTCATACCAGGGCTGACGATCTTGCTGAAGGTACTGGTGTACATCACCCGGTCATCATCGTCCAAGCCCTTGATGGGGGTAGGCATCGGACCCTCGAAGCTGATGTAGCCATAGGGATTGTCCTCAAGGATGAGGAAATCATACTTTTTAGCTAATTCGAGGATCTTCTTGCGTCGCTCCATGGTGAGCATGCTGCTCATGGGATTCTGGAAGCTTGGGATAATGTAAAGGAACTTTACCTGTTTGCCCTCTGAGATAACCTGCTTAATGGTCTTCTCAAGTTCCTCCGGCACCATACCATCCTTGTCCAGCTTCGCCTCTCGAATATCTGGGCAGCATGTCTGGAACGCGGTGAGCGCTGAAAGATAAGTTGGGGACCCAACTACTATCACGTCACCGGGGTCTAGGAAGATTCTCGCCACGAGGTCCAGCGCCTCTTGGCTTCCCGTCGTGATCATGAGCTCAGTGTAGGGATCAACGTTTATTCCCTGTCCTTTCATCCATTTACTGAGCTGCTCCCTGAGAGGCTGATATCCCCTTGTGCCACCGTATTGGAGCATAACCTTCCAGTCTGCCTCTGTGGCGTCGTTGAGGATCGCCTTCACTTCTCTCCAAGGGAAACTCTCCTCATCATACATTCCACCTGTTAGTCCTATGATCTTCTTGCCTTGGCGTGCAAGTTCCTCAGCTGCGAGTACCACGGTGGTGAGGACACCCGGCTGATAAGATGCGCCTAGTTTTGAGTAGAATTTATCTGGCTTCATATTATTTCAAAGAGAGAAGCACCATAAGGGTATATCTGTTTTCGGCTTAGAAGCGAAAAAAAGTGGAGGGTTTAGCCATAGTTCTTGTAGATTGGCACCACTCGTTTTACAATCGCGGGGGTGATTACTATGGCAACTAGGCTTGCTGTGACGTTCTTTGTTAGACCAGCTACCCACGCCGCTTCAATAGCTCTGGCTGGGAAGAAGTTTAACACGGTGAGCAACCCCAGAGTAGTAACAGACTGGACTAGTCCAGCGATAACTACTCCGAATGGGAACACCTTCCAGTTAGCAGCGTTCTGATACCCGGTGATTTTCACATAGATATCATAGGCAAGCCCGGAGGCGATGGTTGCCGCTGTGATTATAACTGAAGGATATGGGGTTCTTGAGCTGAGGTAGAATATGCCCACTATTACTGTCATCCATGTGGCTCCCCCAAATCGCCCAGTCATGGCTACAATGAGCACCAGTAGCACTGAGCGTACTACGTGTACATCGATTCCTCGGGCTATCTGTCCTATTGCCATACTCGATAGGAACGTGTATCCTATCCATGCTGCTGAGAAGACGGCGATGAGCGCCAGTTCCTTTGTATTGAATTTCTCCATTCTAGTTTTCTCCTTTTGGTTGATAAGTGCACCAAGGCTCCTCCTCCAAGAAGTCGCCCTGAAGATCATGAGGCTCATGAAGTGACCCACAAGCATCCATAAACTCCGTTGTCAGTCCGTAGGCTCGTGCTCTGCAGCCACCGCATTTAACTTTGTACTCGCAGATGCCACATCTTCCCTTCAAATTATCGAAGTTCCTGAGCTGTCTGAGGATTGGACTGTTGGTCCATATATCGGCGAAGCTCTTGTCCCTGATATTTCCAAGCTTGATGGGAAGATATGGGCATGGAGTTACCTCGCCCTGAGGATATATTCTTCCATAGCTCATGCCCGCGATGCAGCCACGTGTCCATCTGCTTGTATCCTGACCTAGCTGGTCCGCGATCCTCATGAACTGTGGTGCACATGTGGGTTTCACGGTCATGGGGTGATCCGCGTACTTCACCAGGACTTCCTTTATCATCTGCTCATACATTTCCGGGGTTATGTCATGAACATCTTTACCGCGTCCCGTGGGGACGAGGAAGAATAGTTGAACATCCAGTAGACCTAACTCATCCGCGAGTTCCAGAATATCCTCTATCTCACCGAAGTTCTCCTGAGTAACAGTGGTGTTGAAGCGAACAGCGATACCGTTTCTCTGACAAGCCTTAACACCCTCGATGGCTCGCTCCCATGCACCTTCTAATCCTCTGAAAGTATCATGCACCTCGGGTCTAGCCGAGTCCATGCTGATGGCGACGCTATGCACACCGGAATCAGCGAGCTTCTTAGCCACAGAGTCATTGATAAGAGTCCCATTGGTGCCCATAGCCATCTTCAAGCCCTTCTCGGTGCCGTATTTTGCTAGCTCAAAGATGTCTTTCCTCATGAGGGGCTCTCCGCCGCTCAATATCAGCACTGGGTTACTCAGTTCAGTTAGTTGATCTATGAGCATCTTGCCGTCTTCTGTTGATCACTCGTCTAGTTCTACAGCGCTGTCAGAGTCCATGTAGCAGTGGGCGCATCTGAGATTGCACTTGAAGGTGGTGTTCCAGCTGATTACTCTAGGTATATCCCTCGGGTTGAGGCCCTTGGTTTCAGTCTTTTGTTCAGGATGAGTCATTTTTTCACCTTTATTATCCATCTGGTGAGATTCGGAGAATGCTCGACTGATCTGAGGCGAACTGTTCCCCGGTTTCGCAATTCGTCAGGATATGAGTTGCTAGTACCTCATCATAACAATATATAATTTACCATTTTAGCAAATATTGAAGATAATTTATACTAAAAGGTTGGTTTATACGGCGTCCTATTGCGGAATCCAGTGTTGTGTAGCGTTCTCGACCCGTTCTTTCTGCTTCTTCAACTCTGGCCCAGACCACGCGAAGAGGAACCCATTAACACCGAGAAGAGCCGATATGAGAACATCATCAACAAACAGGCTGGACAAGCCGAACAATAACCCTAAGACAATGAAAACAGGCCATAAACCCGAACCCCATAGACGCTCAATTTTCACAACAGCCACATGAAGAACGCCGATCATTATGAAAGTGACTACGCCGAGGATTATTCCAGCATACTGCATACCGCATCAGTGGATTTCATAGATATTAAATTATCAGAAAAGCCCCCGAGAATAAGTCTATATAGTATTTATTGTTGCTAAAAGCATAGAGTAAGTGTTATTACTGGAATATTTTTATTTCAATAGAGTCGCGATGAGATGGGTAAAGAATTATTTAGCCATTCAAACCGACATCGCATTTTTGAGGAAATAAAAAATGGTAGATGAAATAAGGCTTCACGGCATGGGTGGACAAGGAGTAGTCGCATGCGGTGAGCTCATAGCGATAGCAGCAAGCTACGAGGGCAAGTTCTGCCGCGCCTTCCCAATGTATGGGAGCGCCAGAAGGGGTGCCCCAGTGCTTGCGTTCGCTCAGATAGGAGAAGAGAGCGAGGCAACTCGTTCTATGATCTACTACCCTGAATACCTGTTGGTACTGGACCCACTGATGCCTGAGCAGATGGACGTCACACAGGGGCTTAAAGAAAAGGGCGTTGTGATATGGAACACCCACAAGACTCCTGATGAAGCGAAGAAGATATTCGACCACGATCTAAGAACAGTTGGAGTAGTGGACGCCACAGCCATAGCAGTCGAGACAATCGGAAGACCGATCCCAAACACGATTATGCTGGGAGCCTTCGCAAAGACGACTGGGCTCCTGAAGATGGAGAGCATATTCAAGGCCATTGATAAGCGGTTCCCCGAGAGGTTAGCGGAACCCAACAAGAAGGCGGCTCAGGTAGGCTACGATAGGGCTGTTGTGAAAAAGTATTAGGAGATGAAATGAATGGTTCAAGACGTATCTAAGATTCGCGGATTCGGACTAAACGACATCAGCAAGAAGGGCGGCAAATACGTCGCCAACTGGCGTGTCTACAAGCCTATTGTGGATCAGGAAAACTGCATAGCGTGTGGACTGTGCATCAGCTACTGCCCAGAGGAAGCAATAACCAAGGGAAAAGACAACAAGGCAGAGATCGATTACAGGTTCTGTAAAGGTTGTGGAATATGCGCAAACGAGTGCCCATCAAAGGTTATCATAATGAAGAAGGAGGAAGAAGCATAAATGCCTCAAGATTTTGACGTAATGCCCGGTAACAAAGCTATAGCCCATGGAGTAAGATTGGCGCGAACAGAGGTTATACCGGTGTTCCCCATCACACCCCAGACAACTATCATCGAGTACCTAAGCGATTTCGTGGCCAACGGTGAACTCAAGGCAGAGTATGTACACACAGAGGGCGAGCACAGCTGTATGGCTGTGGCAGTCGGCGCATCGCTGGCTGGAGCCCGCACTTTCACAGCTACATGTAGCCAAGGACTCGCCTACATGCACGAGATCGTTGCACAGGCAGTCAACTACAGGACACCGATAGTCATGGCGGTGGCAGATAGAACCCTCGGCTGGTACTGGAGCCTCGGCCCTGACTACAGCGATATCATGCCCGAGATGAACTTGGGTTGGCTGGTGAACTTTGTCGAGACTAACCAAGAGTGCCTCGACATGACTCTGATGAACTTCAAGATCGCGGAAGATTACCGAGTATTGCTCCCAACCATGATCAGTCTAGACGGCTTCTACCTCAGCTACAGCCAAGAACGAGTATACCTGCCAGAACAGGAGGAAGTGGATAAGTGGCTGCCAGCCTACAAGGCACCGTTCCCTGTTGACCCCACCCTCAGCAAGGCGTGGCCAACAGCCTCCATCCCCCCTGAAATGCATACCCCAATGAGAAAAGAGTACGAGGGAATACTCAATGACGCAAAGAAGGTCATCGCAGAAGTTGACAAGAGCTACGGAAAGACCTTTGGAAGAAGCTACGGCGGAATGGTCGAGAAATACAGGTGTGACGACGCTGATAGCATCATGGTCACCATGGGAAGCATGACGACAGCCGCCCGCAGAGCAGTGGACAAGCTCAGAAACGAGGGCGAGAAGATCGGTTTACTGAAACTCAGATACATGCGGCCCTTCCCCAACGAGGAGCTGATAGAATTAGCTGAACAGGTTGACAGCATCGGAGTCGTAGACCGCGTCGTGATGCATGGCACAGGCGGAGGCATGGCGTTCCAGGATATCAAAGGCGTACTCTACAATACTGGCATCAGGGTACCAGTGCAGAACTTCGTCACCGGACTCGGCGGAGAAGACATACCAATAGATGACCTATACAAGATGGGTAAGAAGGTCATCAAGAACAAGGGAAAGAAGCTCACAGATGAAGTCGAGTTCGTTGCCCACGAGTTCCCCGGAATGGCTCCACCTGTAGAGATCGAGAACGAGAGCTGCATGAACCCCGGTAGCGACGGATGCGCTGGATGTGGATCAAGTATAATCGTTAGAACCCTGCTGAACACGCTAGGCCCCAATACCACGGTGATGAATCCACCAAACTGCAGCGGCGTCAACTACGGTGGTGTAGTCAAGGTACCTTGGGTGCTCGCAAACTTCGCAGCAGCGGCAGCCTACGAGACAGGCGTCTACAGGGCCTACAAGGCAAAGGGTAAGGCGGATAAAATCTATGTAACAAGCTACGCCGGTGACGGTGGTACATACGATATAGGTCTGCAGAGCATCAGCGGCGCAGCCGAGCGTGGAGAATCCATCATATGGCTCTGCTACGATAATGAAGCATACATGAACACAGGCATCCAGAGGAGCGGTAGCACACCTGAGTTTGCCGCGACCACCACTACGCCTGTTGGCTCAGTGTGGAAGGGCAAGGCCCAGCGCCGTAAGAACATGCTGATGATCATGGCGGCACACAGGATACCCTACATCGCATCGGCAAGCCTATCATACATCCCAGACTTCAAGCGCAAGATTATGAAGGCAGCCGAGGTCACGAGAAACGGTGAAGGCATGGCGTACATACAGGTACATCAGCCATGTACAACGGGCTGGTACTTCGACCCAGCCAAGACAGTGGAGATCGGAAGACTAGCGGTGCAGACAGGTGCTTGGCCTATCGCCGAGATCGATCACGGTGTCTTCAAGCTGAATGTCAAGCCACGTGAATTGAAGCCGGTGAAGGAGTACCTTGAGCCTCAGAGGAGGTTCCGTCACGTTGATGACAAGATACTGGAGATTATTCAGGGTCACATCACTGAAGACTGGACTAGCTACCTGAAGCTCGATGAACAGGGCAGACTGCCCTGGTACTAAATCCCATTTCTTCTTATCCAAATTTTCTAATCTATAAACAACATACCATATTGCATGCCAAAAATAATCACAAAAGATGATGTGAAAGCCCTAGCCATAGGAGGAACTATTCTAGGGGGAGGCGGTGGAGGAGGACCAGAGAACGGTCTCCGTGAAGGATACCTTGCACTGGAACTGGGAAAGATTGAGCTCTGGAGCCCAGAGGAAGCAAACCCAGACTGGAAGGTAATCACAAGCGCAGCCCTCGGAGCACCCACACAGCCCGGTGAAACAAAGCCGATGCACTTCATAAGAGCAGCCCAACTACTACGCGACATAGGAGTAGAATTTCACGGAGTAATCGCTGCCGAGAACGGTGGAAGAAATAGCTTCGGAGGCTGGTTAATCGCAGCAGCGATGGGGTTGCCTGTGGTGGATACGCCGGGGGATGGGCGTGCTCATCCCACTGCTTTGATGGGCAGCATGGGTCTCCACAAGACCCGGTATGACAGCGTAAAGGTGGGAGTCACTGAGGGAAGTGAGGTTATCACATGGGGAAGCCTCCAGACCACAGGGGCAGCCATCAGAGCCCAAGCAGGGTACATGAAGGCACTCATCGCTATGGCTCGTGACCCTGTGCCAGTAAATTATACCCTTGAACATGGGGCTGCTGGAGCCATCAAACTCGCGATAAATCTCGGCTACAAGTATCAGACCGCAGGGGATGACCCTGATATACGGGTTGATGCGGTCATTGATTTTCTCGACGGGGAGCTCATCTGTAAGGCTGAGATCGTGGAGAAGACCATTGAGGCTAAGGGGGGATTTGATGTCGGTGTGATGAGGCTTGTTGATGGCAATGATGAGTGGGAGCTAAGCTACGTCAACGAGTACATGACCCTCGAAAAGGATGGTGAGAGACTGGCTACGTTCCCAGACCTCATGACCACCTTCGACGAACAAGGTGAGCCCATGACCAGCGCTATGCTGAAACAGGGACAAACAATCTACCTCGTACTCGTGCCCAAGGAGAAGATACCTGTTGGGGATGGAAACAAGTACGCTGACGCCATTGAGCCCATCGAGGAAGCCCTAGGTAAACCAATGGTTAGATATCTCAAGGGATACCTCAAGGGTTAATCGCTATTCTTTTACCTTTCACTGATCAATAAAGTATCAGTGGATTATATTGTCTGAAGTTAAATTAACCCCAGCGGAGCAGAGGCTTTACGATAGGATATGTCAAGGCGATATTATGTGCAAGCAGCTGACACCGTGGGAGAGCGGAGCAGTACCGAGTCTTATGCAGAAAGGCTTGGTGGAGATCTACAAGCAGAATGTATCAACGGAAAGGGTTAAGATGCTCAAGTATCTAAGGCTGAAGCCCTGACTGTTCTTCATCACCTTTTTCTATAAAATTTAAATAAAAACCCAGCTCAGTGAGCCCGTGAATAAAAAGGCTCTGCTGTTAATCGGTGTATTGATCCCGGTCTTAATCATCGGCGTCGTAGTCCTTAACTCGAGTCAGAAACCCGCGACAAATAGTCAGAACATGAATACAGATAACCAAAACCCATCAACAGGCACACAAGAATCAACATCTAAAACAGAAACACCCACCGAGACCCCGACAACTGAGGAAGAAAAATCAG
>CAYTVK010000043.1:0-11747 GCA_964441725.1 uncultured Candidatus Bathyarchaeia archaeon
CAGCACGGACCCACTGGGAGCAGCCCCCGGATGGGATGGAGAACTCATCCCAGTCACGAGGGAAATCGCAGAAGAAGCAGGCGTACTAAGAGACACTATCCAAGAGGCATCAGAAAACAATGAATTGGAGAGCCTCACTGAGCGACTGGAAGCAGATATCGGCAGCCTGAAAGAGATAGCAGACGAATCCAGCGCCCACCTCAAATCTGGTCTGTCATTACCGAGCCCAGACAACCTCATCTTAGAGGTATGGGACCAGTATATCATCATACACAGTACCCGTGGAGAAAACTTCAATAGAACCCTCGGGGCGATACTGGACGCAGCCCTCAGCGAACACGACCTCATCTACAACTGGTGGAACGACCCATACAGGCTGCTCATAGAGGCACCCAACAAGCTCAACGAATACGAGATACAGCAGATCACAGACCTAATCACTGGGTTAACCCCACAAGAAGCAGACAGGCTCCTGATGGAATACATGCACGCTCGATTTCCCTTCGGGTACAAGATGAAGTTCATCGCTGAACGCTTCGGAGTCATACCAAGAGGCAAAATCATGGGCCCGGATAGGGTTGAGAATCTATACTACAGGTTCAAGGATACGCCGATCTATCAGGAGACCATCAGGGAGGCTTATCATGAGAAACTCGACCTCCTAGCAGTCCAAGAGGTACTAACCGGTATCAATGATGAGCGAATCAATGTAATAACCAAGAAGGTTCTTGAGCCAAGCGTCCTAGCCCGGCACATTTTGGAGAAATACGCTGACATCGAGGAACTGATGGCGACAGATGCAACCATCACAGACCAGATACAGTATATGAAGGAAAACATAGAGTCACGCAGAGTCAACCTAGCATGCGTAAACTGCGGAGAATGGCATACAGGCATCAGAATCAGGGAACTTGAGGATCACCCAAAATGCGGTAACTGTGGATCAGGGCTTCTCGCCATGATGCGGCGATTCCAAGACCCAGAGTATTTCCTAGGTTTGCTTCGCAGATGGCGAGAAGGAGATGAACTCTTCGGGGAAGATCAGGAGCAGCTTGTTCATGGAAGGAAGACCGCCGATATGGTGCTCAGCTATGGGCGTAAGGCTGTTGAAGCCTTGATGGTGTACGGTGTTGGACCCGTAACCAGTTATCACGTGCTCAGCCGCATGCACCGCAGTGATGAAGAGTTCTACAAAGACCTATTGAAAGCTAAAATACAGTACATGAAAACCCGTCAATATTGGGCGGATAAATAAAAATGGATTATTAGACATCCAGTGCAAAGTTACGGTGCGCAACAGCCGCTCCGCTGCTCAGAGCCATCGCGATCTGAATGACCTCGGCTAGCTCCTCCTTTGTGGCACCCTTCTTTATAGCTGCCTTCGCGTGTCCCTCGATACAGTAGGGACACCTCGTCATGTAGGTGCATGCGACTGCGATGAGCTGCTTGGTCTTTGCATCTATTTTACCTGGCTTGAAGACCAGCTCGTCCCACTTCATCCATGTATCCATGGTCTCTTTGTCAAAGTACTCGTTTACTTTGGGGTCTCTTTTTTTTGCGTAATGGTAATCCATACCAGTATACCCCTTTGACCAACGATTTAACATTAATCAAGATACTCTGCGATGGTCTCAATGGTTCGTTTTAATCCGTTATCTAGGTGCTCTTTCTCGTTGACCTCTTCAAGCACCTTCTTTGCGTTGTCCGACTCCAGTACCTCGTCAAGTCGTTGTATTAAGTGACGCACCGATATGTCACTCTGATGCATGCCCACAGCTAAGCCAAGCTCAACTGCTCGCCGCGCGTTACCATACTGTTCAGGGTGTTTTGGCACAGGTATTATGACACTAGGCTTGCAGTAGCTGATGCTCTGCATGAGTGTCTCGTGTCCTCCTCTGCTTATCACAGCGTCGCATGCTTCTAGGTAGTCGTATCTGTTCTCGATCCACGGTACGATGGTGAGGTTTCCTTTATTGATGGTCTTTGAGCCCCCGTTTGGCTCCCCCAGCGACATGATGACCTTGTAACGGTCGGGAAACTTGCTCAATATGGGTAATAATATGTTGATTAATGGCATTCTCTCGCCAATTGGTCCACTTATTCCAGCGTAGATGAGTTTCTGATCCTTTTCAACGCCAAGTGATTCTCTTATCTTCTCAACTCTGGGGCTAGGATCAGGCGGATGAGGCATTATTGATCCAACTAGTTTTACCCTCGCGCCTATTCTACGTGGTATCCTGAGACTGTCTAGACTTATCGTGTATGGCTCAGGGAAGTCCGGTATCAGTATCACGTTGCTCAAAGCCCAGCTTCTACCCAGAGTGGTCATAATGGAGCCATCCATTAATCTGAAGAAAACAGTGTCTTTATCACGTGGAACCCTTGGAAGAAATTGATTCAACAATAACACTATCGGTATCTTGAGGAGCCTCGCAGCATAGATGCTGCTCAACCGGGTATCGCAGAACACCAGATCAGGCTCAAAAGCCAGCATCGTCTGCATCTCGAATCGAACCTGATCTAAGAAAGTAATGAGGTTGCCAACCC
Organism: uncultured Candidatus Bathyarchaeia archaeon; assembly: GCA_964441725.1. GTDB lineage: Archaea > Thermoproteota > Bathyarchaeia > TCS64 > TCS64 > RBG-16-57-9. The sequence goes on from CAYTVK010000043.1 coordinate 2,548, forward strand.
CAGAGAGATAGGTAGTGGCTCTGATGTCAATACTCCCCGTCATATCCACCATCATGCTGAGATCAGGCGCGGCGACTACAGGTAACCCATAATTGTTTGCGTAGTCAACGCTCTCAAGATAAGTTGATAACAGAACCTCGCCGCCATGTTTTACAGCTTCTTGAGCGATGGGTAAGCTTCGACTTACGTGGCCCAGCCCCATGCCGCATATGCCGAAATATATCCGCTTCCCATCAAACTCTTTCAATGCTGTTTACTCCGCGTCTATCAAGTGTCTTGTGATCTTGCCTTCAGGTTCGTCTTCTTTGAATAGAATTGCTTGAAACTTGTATACCTCTATTCCGGGTTTTCTCCACTCATCCTGTGGTAATCCTGCTTTAACACAGCATTGTGAGACGAATTCTTCGCTGTTCCAACCCCATTCCACTGGCACCTGTGGGAGCAGCAGTCCTCTTCTCCACCCCTTCCCAACTATCAAACCATCTTTTCCCACTTCCACAAGCTCAGGATACTCCATCGGGTTCTCAACATTGATTAATTCAGGCGGCGTGAGAACGCTTACCTCAATAGTTAGCTCCTTCATCTCTCTCGCCTGCACTGGAGGAAATCTAGGGTCGCTGAAGGCTGAGCTTTCAGCTGCCTCGATAACGGCGTCTATCAGTGGTTTGGTTGGATACGGTAAGCCGATACAGCCTCTCAAACCGTAGGCGCCTTTAGCTTGTATGTTCAGAGTAACAAATACCCCGCATTTTTCCTCAAGAACAGGATCATGTATCTTTACAGGTTTTTCTGTGAGGTCAAGCTTGTGTTCAATTACCTGTCTAGCCAGCCTCACCAAGTAAATTCCCTGTTCATCTGTTAATGTGAATAATTACAGCGCCTCCTTTCTACAACTCTTGAAAATTAATTTATAAAGAATTGGAGTCCGTTACTCTATTTAGGGTCTTCTCTATCTGACTCCAGTGGCTTCCTTTCCAGTAAACCGCTTCACACTCTGTGCAGACCCAGAACTCGTCGAACGCCTTGAAGGACTCTTCTGGTACTTTCTCCTTCACAGCGTCCTTTTCGATTATCTTTAATCTGCCATTACATCTTGGGCATCTTGTGTTCATATGCTCTGTGTTGAGGTTGAATGTCTTGTTGATCTCTTTCAACTGTTCTGTGGTCTGCTCTGAGTGAATTAAAACCGCTGGGACTTCATTTTTTAATGCCTTCTGGTATAGCCCAGAATCCCTTGTAACAAGTATTCTCCCCGTTTCTCCCGCCTCTTCTCTTAGCTCGTCGTCTTCTTTATCCACATAATATACTGTATCGTAACCCATTATTCTGAGCCATCTAGCGAGACTACCTAGCATACCATCAAGAAGAAATCTATGAGTCATCATATACACTATGTCTCGGTGCTATGAAAGATTAGACATCGAGACGGCAATCCTCGCAGAGGAATTCGCCTTCTATCTCTCTGAGATTATTTGAATAGGTCTCGCATCTGTCGCAGTATCCTACTGTCGATGAGCCTCCTGACGTTGTGTTTCCCAGTATCTCCTTCTGCTCTCTGATGATGTCCATTATCGTCGGGACAAGCCTCAGTATGCTTCTATCAGTGACGATTCCCACGAGCTCTCCCTTGTATATGACTCCAAGGCGCCTGATGTTCTCCTTATCCATCATCCTCATGGCGTCCATCAGCTCAAGCTCTGGCTCAACCATCTTCAAAGGAGAAGTCATCACCTTGCTCGCAATAACCATATTCGGGTCTACACCATCAGCCACAACGCGGGTTACAACGTCACGCTCAGTGACGATTCCAACAGGGTTACCTTTTTTGTTCACGACGATCACGGCACCGACCCTCTGCTCACGCATCTTGTTGGCTACCTGTACTATGTCTTCATCTTCGTCCACTGATACCACGGGGCTTGACATTGCTTCTCTTACCTGCATCTTCGCTGATAGATCAAGACTCAAGTTTCTCACAAGTTGAGTGATGGCGTGGACAGTATAAAAAGCTCATGAAGAATAACGAGGCAGATGTGTTATAGGTCGGTTATAACTTGATAGAGGCTGCCACATTTTCCGCAACTTAACAACGTGTTATTTCTGTGGCTTTCCTCCTCTACCTGTATCCATGAGCCGCATTCTCTGCATTTCATCAGGTAGCCTGATGATCCCCCGCCGTTCCATGACTTGAAAGCTAGTGGCCTTACTTGTATAATGTCTCCAATAAAGGGTCTCTTTATTCCAAGTCTTGAAGCCTTAAGGCGTATCGCGTTCTCAGTTCTCAAAGGAAATTTTTCGACAATCTCATCAAATGTCTTATTAGATGTGTATAATTCTCTTAGGCGCTCTACTTCTTCATCTGTCCATTCTGTTATCTTTACCATATGCGCAGTATCCCCTGTTTTTAATCGGTGACAATGTGTAGCGGAGACACACGGGTCACGAGAAGACGTGCTTCTACGTAGCTGTGTGGGCGCTATTCAGGCAAACCCGAATATTTCCTCGCATCATAATATGATTAAAGGTGTGCGATTCAGCTCCGTGAGTGTCCTCCACTACAGAGACAGATTGGCTGTTTTTGTTATAATATGGTTCTGTTGCATGAAGGTGCTATTTATTCGTAATTTTAAATGCGTCTCTTATAGTAGTATTGAGGCATATGTGTTAAGAATGTTACAAGTATCTGAGACAACAGAGAATTTACTCGCATGACACAAACCCGAGAAACCTTGTTAAAAAGCATTAACAGGGATCGATAAAACATGCAAAATTATTCTAGAAGCGAAAGGTTTAATGCAAATACCCTTCTCCCATATCTGGATTCCATGGATATAGAGTATTTTGAGAAACCAGAACTCGATAACCCCCAGATGGTAGCGGCTTGGCCGGGGATGGGGTTTCTAGCTAAGATCAGCGCTGATTATCTGCGACGTCAGATCAAGGCAACGAAGTTCGCGGAGATCAAATATTTCCATAATATTTTAGTCTATAATAAGGGAGTGGCAGAATTGGCTCCTATTCGGCACAAGCTGTACGCGTCAAAGGAGTACAATCTGATTATCTGTGTGGGTGATGCTCAGCCGAGTATTCCGGAGGAGTCTCTAAGGCTTGCAAATAAGATAGTTGAGATAGCTAAAGAGTTAGGCGTAAGAAGAATATTCACTATGGCTGCTTATCCTAATGATTTCTATGATGAGCCATCTGTATACGGGATCTTCACCGATGAAAAATCAAGAGAGGAGTTAACAAGTCTCGGTGTGACGGTTCTGGAAGATGAAGGCGTCGTAAACGGCCTGAACGGCGTAATGATTGGTGTAGCTCAGTCGATGGGTATCAGCGGTATCTGCTTGATGGGTGATATTACATACGCTAATGTTCCGCAGCATCTTGCAAGCAAAGCCGTGCTTGAGGTCTTGGTGAAGATGTTGGGTGTCAACATTGACACGAATCAGTTGAACCTCAGAGCAAAGAAGATAGATGCATCCATAAAGAAGCGTCTTGACATCTATGAGGAAGAAGAGGAGACTGCGCTCTCGGAAGAAAAACGATTAGGGTATATCAGCTAACTTATAAAACAGCGTCAAACAATATGAGGTAACACTACGGAGAAACTGCGATTGAAGACTTCTGAACAAATCTACTGGGTGAAAACCGTGCTCGCCGTGATAACCGGCATTATCTGCTACTACTTTCAAACGTCTCTAGAGATCCAGAACCAGATAGTCCTCATGATAGGTGCAACTTTATACATCGCGTACTCAGAGTCTCTGGCAATCGTATTCAAGGTAGATCGAAACAGGACGATAAAGATCGCTATAGGTGCCTTCGTTTTCCTATGGATAATCACATGGACCTTGCTAACTACTTTTGGTCAGTTTGGGTGGCTTTAGGCTTCTTTATTTATTCTGTATTGAACTATATCTGTCCATGCACTGAAGTATCCCTGATCAAACTGGGTCCTGATGGGTAGTTTTCTGAAATCCTTGAACTCATCAATATAGCTATCCAGTGTGTTTCCATTAGTCTGGATTCGATTATAGAAGTCTCTGTCATCCCCAGACCTGATTGAGAGCAGCAGTCCATCCAATGCGTTTATGTAGCCTTTCTGGTATTCCTCGTCCGGAAATTTCTTGCTCTTTATGTTTTCTAGTTCTCTCTCTGCGTCTGTGAATTTTCTCTCAAACAGGTTATCAAAGAACAGGGTCACTGATTCCCTCGTTTTCCCAGTTACTGATAGTTTTCTTCCTAAATTATTCGTCGTCGTCACTCTCAATACCTCTCTCAGTTATCCTCATGGGGACTTCTCCCTCCGGGAGGCTTGGGCTAGCCGTGAGTCTGGCTATCCTCATATTATTTCTTCCTTTTCGTAGAAATATCCTGTTATGGCTCATGTGACCAAGTATGTGTCCACCTACAGGAGACACTGCCTTGCTGAAGAAGGCGTCAGGGCTAGCCATAACCTGATTCGTGATGACCGCGGCAGTATTGAACGCCCTAGAGAGCCTCATGAGTTTGTGCAGGTGCTTATTGAGTAGCTGCTGCCTGTTGGCGAGCATCTCTCGGCCAATGTATTCGCTTCTGAAGTGGCTCATCACACTGTCAATGATTATGAGCTTGATGTTATTCTCTTTTAGTACCTCATCGGCGTTCTCAAGCAAGACCGTCTGATGGTTACTGGTGTATGCCTCGGCGTATACGATGCCTTTCAGCACCTCACTAGGCTTGATGCCGAATCTTGGGGCAATCTGCTGAACCCTCTCAGGTCTGAACGTTGCCTCAGTGTCGATGTAGAGCACGTTACCGTTTAATCCACCCTGAGCCTCTCCAAGCTGCACAGTGACGCAGAGCTGGTGACAGAGCTGGCTCTTACCGCTACCGAATTCCCCATAAAACTCCGTGAGGCTCTGGGTCTCTATTCCACCGTTTAATAAAGTATCCAGACTGCTACACCCTGTGGTGAGCTTTCTGATGTTCTTTCTTAACTCAACGAGTTCATCGCCGCGAACAAATGTGATGGCACGTGATTGACGCGCAGCCTCTATCGCCTTCTCAGCCACTGCTTCCCCGATGCCAGCTGATACCAGTTCATCTATGGTGGCTGTGCTCAGTGACTCAATGGTCTTGAATCCTATTTCTTTTAACTTGTTAACCGTGGCTGGGCCTAATCCTGGGATTTCCTCTAAGCTCTGGTAAGCTGTTTTTGTGTTTTCGAGGTCCTCAGACATGGCCGTACCCTTGAATCTGATATAATCTTCTCGCGATTAAACTCTATGGTTGTTCTTCTTCTGGTTCAAGCTCTAGTATTATTGTTCCCTCGTAGCCACAGTCTTCACAGTGGTATGTTTGAGGTAGTATACCGTAGCTTTCCTTGAGTTTAATCTTGGGGCTCTTACATTTTGGGCAAAACACTGGGCGTGGAGACGAATATTTTGACTTTTTTAAGATGTCTATGATCTCATTGAGTCTTGGCACTCTTACTGAACCTCGATGTTCTCCTCGGGGTAGCCCATCTGGATGAGGGACTCATGGACCATTTCCCTATGGTCTCCCATTAGTAGAACCTGTTCATTTTTTGCTGTGCCGCCGCATGCGCACTTGTTTTTCAACTTTGTAGCTAAGCTACCTAGATCAACTTCCTTGGAGTCGATGCCGTCTATTACGGTCCATTTCTTTCCCCATTTCCGAGTCTCTAAGCGAATCCTGATCCGCTGCTCCTCCTTGCTCATCTCCTCGCAAACGCAGAGGTCTTTTGGGAGGCCACAAACGGGACAAATTTCTGCCATTATCAACACTGTATCGAGGCGCCTAATGTAAAAACTTTTGCACTTAGGGAGTTGTTTTCATGTGTTTTGAGTTATCTTGAGATGATTTTAGGGCGAATTTAATAGAATTCTCAGATTGCACAATGGCTCTGTGCAATCAACTTGAGTTCAGAAACACATAAGCTTGGTTAAGTGTAGTTTTGCAGTAGACTGAATGCCTGCAATGCTTGGCTGCCATCCAGTATTATGACTGTGTTTGTGCTGCAGCTTATGAATTCAACTATGTTGATGTTTCTGCTAGCAAGAAGCTGGGTTATGAAGGCGACGAATCCCGGCGTATCCTCCACCGAAGGTGGGCTTAGTAGAATTAACGCTACGAGGTTTTTTGTAAACTGCGCCATCTCTGGGATCTGATTTTTCATTATCGTCTGGTCAACCACATACACGTACTGGTCTGTAAGATGTGCAGTAACTATGTGGGGTATATCAAGCCTTACAGGGGAGATGACCACACCGATCTTGTCCTGAAGCCGAACCTTAGTGTCCTTAAGAATCGAGAGAACGGCTTCCTCACGTAGGGAGCGGTCTTCGCTGATCTCGTCGGCTACCCTGATTACCGCTGCTTTCACTGCTTCTAGGCTTCCTTCGCCCATTTCCTCTTGGAGTAGTCGCGCCAGTGCGCTGTAGTTGACTATTTTGAGGTTCAGGGCGTCGAGGAGGCTTGGGCGCATCTGTATGGTGTCCCTTACCTGCTGGGCTATGCTCTGTGTTCTATCTGAGGTTTCCATTGCCGTATTTGTTACATTTATGTCATAAGGTATAAAAGGTTGCCTCATGTTGTAGGTTTTTATCCTAATTAGAGGTATAATGCAATGGCTAAAGACAAAGTTGTTCTAGCTTACAGCGGTGGCTTGGACACATCCATGATGGTGAAGTGGCTCCAGATGGAGTACAATATGGATGTAATCACATGCAACCTAGACGTAGGGCAGGACAAGGAAACAAAAGGAATCGAGGAAAAGGCATGGAAACTCGGAGCCATCAACCACTATGGCTTCGACGCCAAAGAAGAATTTGCGAAGGAGTACATATTCCCCGCGATAAAGGCGAACGCCCTTTACATGGGAACATACCCCGTGAGCAGTAGCATCAGCAGGCCCCTCATCGCCAAGAAGCTGGTTGAGGTAGCCGAGATGGAGGACGCTCAGGCAGTGGCTCATGGCTGTACAGGTAAGGGCAACGATCAGGTCAGGTTTGACATAACAATAAAGGCGTTGAATCCAAAGCTCAAGGTCATTGCGCCTGTAAGAGAATGGAAGTTCGATAGAAAAGAACAGATCAAGTGGGCCAAGGAGCATGATATTCCCGTTCCAGTTACGGCTGATAGCCCGTACAGTATCGATGAGAATCTGTGGGGCAGAAGCATGGAGGGCGGTATCTTGGAGCATCCGGATATCCCTGTTCCAGATGAGATATGGGACTGGACAGCGAATGTAGAGAACGCACCCAATGAGCCAGACTACGTAAAGATCGGGTTCCAAGCTGGAGTGCCTGTGAGCCTAGAGGGTGTAGAGTACAAGCCTCATGAGTTGATCAAGACGATCCGAGACCTCGCTGGGAAGCATGGAATAGGCAGGATTGAGCACATGGAGGATCGTGTGGTCGGATTGAAGACCCGTGAGACCTATGAGGTGCCTGCGGCTGAGACCATCATTAACGCTCACCTCGACTTGGAGAAGATGGTGTTGACTCGACACCAGAAGCTGCTCAAGTATGAGATTGACCACAAGTGGGCTACAGCCGTCTATCAGGGACTCTGGGTTGACCCGTATAAGGAGGATCTTGACGCCTACATCAATAGCACTCAGAAAAACGTTACAGGGACTGTGACCATGAAGCTCTTCAAGGGGACAGCGAAGCCTGTTTCACGTGAGAGCCCGTACAGCCTGTATGATTACAACTTGGCTAGCTTCGACATCAACACTGAGTATGATCAGCATGATGCGATTGGCTTCATCAACCTCTGGGGGCTTCCTAGCGTCTCGGCTTGGAACCTGAAACGGAAGGTGGCTGATGAGGGCATCAAGGAGATGGGCAAGAAGGTAGTCCCCGTACCCACTGGGGACGACTAGGTTCCCACTTTTCATACTCTATTCTTATTAAGCAAGGGACACATTTTCTATCCATACGAGGTAGCCCAACCTTTGTCCCGTGAAGAATCACTCCTAGATATACTTGAGAAAGCGTTACCACTTCCCCCAAAGATCATAGTAGGCTATAATCAACTTGAACGCGACTTCACCAGCGGCGACGTGTCCCGAGTATGTGACATCAGCAGAAGCAGCGCCAAGTTCTACGTCAACAAGATGGTTGATCTAAGACTGATAACCAAGGTGCCGCACAAGCGGATGTACCAGAAATTCGCAAACGCCAACAAGTTCAGCGACTGGCTGAAAGACTTGATGAAACTGGCGCTCGAACCACTGGAGAGCGGTTCACTTGAGTTAATCGATGTGACAGAGGACGACGAATGAGCCTCAGAGACATAGCATCACCAAAGAAGCAACCACGCCAACGATACACCAGACAGTTGACCGCAAAACAAGTTCGCGCCATGAAGAAGCGCGGCTATGATGCCGAGCGTGAGCTTGTTCACATGTTCAGGGATGTGGGATATAACGCCATACGTGTTCCAGTTAGCGCCCCCAGCAGCGAGCCCCTGCCCGATGTCTTCGCCATTAAGGATGACGCCATTCTCTCAATAGAGGTGAAGGCACAGGAGCGCTACGCGTATTATAAGAAGGATCAGGTGCAGAAGCTCTTCGAGTTTCTGGATATTCACAAGATCTATCCGAGACGGTATGCTATATTGGCGGGGAAGTTCAAGTACAAGGGCTGGTGGTTCGATATCGCCACAAAGCTAGATGATTATATGATCAAGATCGATAAGGGCATGACTTGGAACGAGTTATTGGCCAAAATTTCCTAGTCCGTTTATATATTATCCTATACGATTTTCTATTAGAATTATCTCAGTGATGATATGATAAAAGAGCTAGATTATACTCAAGCAAGAAAGATTTGCCCAGATGACTTTATCAAATGTGAAGCAACACTAGAACTGGAACCCCTAACAGAGATTATAGGACAAGACCGGGCAGTAAAAGCCCTCCAGTTCGGACTGGATATCCAGGAGGAGGGATTCAATATCTACGTTGCAGGAATGCCTGGTACAGGTAAAAAGACAGCTATCATTACCTTCTTGGAACAGAAGGCAAAAGAAATGCCTGTTCCACCTGACTGGTGTTACGTCTATAATTTTGAGGACAGCCAGAAGCCTAACGCTCTGAAGTTGCCCGCCGGTAAAGGTTCAGAATTTGTCGAGGATATGGAGAAGTTCGTTGATGAGATCAAGAAATCTCTTGGAGCCGCCTTTGA
>CAYTVK010000044.1:0-11737 GCA_964441725.1 uncultured Candidatus Bathyarchaeia archaeon
TATCGCGGCTTTTTCCGAATCTTTGAGCAACCCATACCACTCCATCCAGTCGGTTACCTCTCGCACATCTGTGGCATACCTTCCCTTGAAATTATTACGGTTTATGCCATCTATCCATTGATCGTAGTCACTCCAGTTAACAGTGCTATTGATTTCGTATCCCTTGGTATCTAGATACTTTACCTTCTCGAAGTATACTTTTCCCATCACCATGAATTGTGTTCCGAGGATAGCGGTTATGAATATCAGGACCGTACCGGTGATTAGTACCATCTTCTCCTGTTTGTAGTCTTTCTGCTTAAGGTACACCATATCTAACCCAAAGAAAGTGGTTTATTGAAAAAAGGGTTAAGGAGCAAAGAAAAAGAACACAGAGATAGAATACGATTACTGCTTCTTCTCGTCATCATCCACGACATGGTAATCAGCGTCAACAGTCTTCTTACCCTGCTCCTGCTGATCAGGACCCGGAGGAGGAGTCTGTGGCCCACCAGCCGCCTGCTGAGCCTCCGCGCTCTGCTTATAGATGGCTTCACCAGCTTCCTGTGAGACCTTCTGCAGGTCCTCCATCTTGGTCTTGATGTCCGCGATGCTTCCATCCTTTAACGCTGTCTTCAACGTTTCGAGACTGCTCTGGATCTTGCCCTTGATGTCTGCAGGAATCTTGTCACCTAGCTCGCCAAGCATCTTCTCTGTGCTGTATACCAATGTATCGGCCTGGTTTCTTGTCTCAATCTCTTCCTTGAGCTGTTTATCCGCCTCTGCATACTCCTCGGCTTCCCTTACCATGCGATCTTTATCTGTATCGCTCAGCTTGGTAGAAGCCTGTATCTTGATACTCATCTCTTTACCTGTGCCAAGGTCTTTTGCCGAGACGTTCAACACACCATCAGCGTTGATGTCGAAAGTAACCTCTATCTGAGGTACTCCTCTCGGCGCTGGTGGGATGCCCTCTAAGTTGAAGCTGCCTAGGCTTATGTTGTCCTTGGCCATTGCTCTTTCTCCCTGTAGGACGTGGATGGTTACCGCTGTCTGCATGTCTGCTGCTGTGCTGAATACCTTGGTCTGTTTTGTCGGGATAGTGGTGTTTCTATCTATGATCTTTGTCAATACACCGCCAAGGGTCTCAACGCCGAGGCTCAGAGGAGTTACATCCAGCAGGACAATATCATCGATCTCTCCCGCTAGCACAGCTCCCTGTATAGCTGCTCCGATGGCTACGCACTCCATGGGGTCAACCCCATGCTCCATCTTCTTACCCACAAGCTCCTCAACGGTCCTCTGCACGAGAGGCATCTTGGTCATCCCACCGAAGAGTATCAGTTTATCGATCTTGTCGGTTGCCAGACCAGCATCCCTGATGGTACGCCTAATTGGTTCCTTGATCTTCTCAACTATGGGTGCCGCTAGCTGCTCAAGCCTCGCCCTAGTCAGGGTGATGTGCAGGTTCTGAGGCCCTTCCGCGTTCATGGCGATGTAAGGTAAATCGATGTCTGTTGTCAGCAGGCCACTTAGCTCAATCTTTGCCTTCTCAGCTGCCTCCTTGAGCCTGGCCATCGCCTTCATGTCTGTGGTTAAGTCGATGCCTGTCTCTTTCCTGAACTCAGCTACAAGAAAATCCATTATAGCCGTGTCTACGTCGGCTCCGCCTGTCTGGGTGTCACCGCTAGTGGATAGGACCTCAAAGACTCCGCCGCCGAAATCCATGATTGTGGTATCGTTGGTGCCTCCGCCGAAGCTGAAAACCAATATCTTCAGCTCCTGATCGGTCTTATCCAAGCCGTAAGCTAGTGCAGCCGCAGTTGGCTCATTCACAATCCTCGTGACCTTTAGTCCAGCGATCTCGCCTGCGTCAATCGTTGCCTGCCTCTGGTTATCGTTAAAGTGGGCTGGCACCGTGATAACCGCCTTGGTTACCTTCTCACCGAGATATGTCTCTGTGTCCCTTAGTATCTTCTGGAGTATGAATCCGCTTATCTGCTGCGGAGTATAGTCCTTTCCCTGCAGCGTAATCTTACGGTCAGTGCCCATGTGGCGTTTCACTTCACGAATAGTCCCCTCGGGGTTCGTGATAGCCTGCCTTCTAGCAGCCTCGCCTACAAGTAGTTGGCCATCCTTTGTGAAGGCCACTACGCTTGGGAACATCTTTCCCGCTACGGTGGGTCCCTCTGCGCTGGGGATCACTGTGGGTTTTCCACCCATCATTACAGCCGCTGCGCTGTTTGTGGTTCCTAGGTCAATGCCTATGATCTTTTCTCGTTTATTCTCGCTCATCTTGATCGTCCTCTATCTTTATCTCAACAACATCTGGGGCTCTCGCCACCTTCACCACGCTTGCACGTAGCACCTTATCCTTGAACATGTATCCACGTCTTATCTCCTCTGCGATACATCCATCGGGTACGTCGAGGGTCTTCACCTCCATTATCGCTTCATGCTTGAATGGATCAAACTTCTCTCCAACGGACTCTATACGAGTAACGCCCTCTGATTCAAGGAGCTTCATCAACTTCCCGTGAACCATCTTAACTCCCTCGACGAGTTTCTGCTTCTCTCCATCCTTTATGTACAGAATCTCTAACTCGTCTGCTATTGGAAGCAGTCTTTCAAGTATCTCGCCGTTGGCTCTCTCTATTACCTCTATCAGCCGTTTCTGATTCTGTTTCTGTATGTTCTCTAGATCTGCTTTCGTGTATTTTAGCTGGTTCAGGTACTTCGCTGTCTGCTCCGACGCCATTTGGAGTTCTATCTCTAGTTCATCTATGCGTTCTTCGAGTTCCTTTCGGGAGGATTTTTTCTTTGGTGTCATTTTATGCCTCGGTGGTTTTTCTCTCTATGCTGTACGTTGTTGGTTTATTTTCCTTACGGTATGTCATAAATATGACGTATTTGATATATTTATTGCATTCTATTCTGCGACATCAACCAGCCTATAATCCAGAACGCGGCACAGATCACCGGAAGCAATCTCAACCCCATAAAGATGATTCCCAGACCCAAAGTTCAGTCTCTCAAGCAGCATAACTCTCTCATCGACAAGCACAGGTACATCTACAAGCAGAGGACATACAGCACCAGGCTCAACTCCGGTAACCTCAAGAACCTCCATCTTTGACGCTATACTTGCCTTCCCAATCAACTCTTTGAGCTTCTTGAAATCAATCTTGTCGGCTCCTCTCAGAAACAAAGCAAAATACTGTTTCTTCTGCTTGACAAGAATGGTTTTGCATATCTCCTCCGGGTTAATATCCATCTTACTATACTCTATAACATCAGCGACACTGATGGCTCTCTCCTTCAGTTCAATGATCCTGTACTGAATATTCTTGGCGTCCAAAACCTCCTCAACAGGGAGCCTCATACTGGTTGTTAATCGGCATGCGTTGAAAACATCTTCGATGAAATCCACCCTTTTTTATAGAGGTGTTAATCCATCATAGTAAACTAATGCAGTGATACCTATGAGTGAAGGCTTAAACATCGTCGTCTGCATCAAACAGGTCCCCGAGACCACCGAAGTAGATTTTGACGAAGAAACAGGAAGACTCAAAAGAGAAGGCGTAGCCGCAATCATCAACCCCTTCGATGAATACGCCATTGAGGAAGGACTAAAGATCAAAGAAGCACAAGGCGGAGTAGTAAAAGTAGTTACCATGGGGCCTCCATGGGCAGCAGACGCCCTAAGGGACGCCATAGCCATGGGCGCAGATGAAGGCTACCTTGCAACAGACAGGGCTTTCGCTGGCGCAGACACGTGGGCTACTAGCCTGACGCTTGCCAAGGCCGTTGAGCATATGGGCGATTTTGATCTTATTATTTGTGGACTAAAAACAACAGATGGTGATACGGGCCAGACAGGGCCCGAGATGGCTGAACATCTCGGCATACCACACGTCTGCTATGTAAACGAGGTTTCAGGGATTAAGGACGGTAAAGTCACCTTGAAACGGATTATGGATGATGGGGTGGAGACCCTTGAGGCACCGTTGCCGCTGTTATTAAGCGTCAGTAAGGACATCAATCAGCCGAGACTTGCCACGCTGAGAGGTAGGCTCAAGGCAAAGAAGGCCGAGATCAAGGAGATCACTAACAAGGACCTTGGTGTTGATCCAAAAGAGATCGGATTGGACGGAAGCTTCACACGGGTGGTCAAGATATTTGAGCCTGAGGTCCATGAGGCAGGCGAGGTGGTGGAGGGGACGCCAGATGAGCTTGTCGATGCCATTTTCAAGAAACTACAGGAGTGCAAGGTGGTCTAGATGAGCGAAGCACCAGTGTACGTAAACGGAGACTGTACAGGATGCCAAATATGTGTCCCGGTCTGCCCATTCGGGGCAATCGAGATGCGTGACGGCAAAGCATACATCACTGAGGCATGCAGGGTCTGCGGGCAATGCGTTGACGCGTGTCCAGTAAGCGCCATCATCATGCGTGAAGCCGAGGTAACCGAAGCGAGCGCAAACAAAGGCGTATTGGTGTACGCCGAGATGAGTCAAGGTGAACTCCATAAAGTAGCTTACGAGCTTTTGGGCAAGGGACAGGAACTCGCTGCCCAGCTGATGGAGCCCGTCTACGCAGTGATAATCGGCAGTGGCCTGAACGAGGCAGCTGATGAGTTGATCAAGCGTGGAGCAGACAAGGTGTTCATCTACGATCATCCAGACCTCAAACAATTCAGAGACGACCCATACAGCGATCTACTCGCAAAATGCGTAAGAGAAGAAGACCCCAGCATCTGCCTCATTGGCGCCACAAGCATCGGAAGAAGCATGGGTCCAAGAGTAGCAGCAAAGCTCCACACAGGGCTTACAGCTGACTGTACGAGTCTAGACATCGACCCGGAAACAGGGCTACTCCAGCAGACTCGTCCTGCATACGGTGGAAACATCATGGCAACCATCATCACACCCAACAGCAGACCTCAGATGGCTACTGTCAGGTACAAGATGTTCCCAGAGGCTAAACATGTAGATCAACCCAAAGGCGAGATAATCAAGAAAAACGTCGATATGAGCAAAATCACTGACAGGATCAAGGTTATCGGCTTCGAGGAGGCAGCTGACCAGATCAGCATCACAGATGCAGATGTAATCGTATCCGGCGGCTTAGGCATGGGTGAATCAGAAGGCTTCAAGCTCATAGGGGAACTCGCCTCTACCCTCAATGGAGCAGTGGGGGCATCAAGGCCTACTGTTGATGAGGGATGGATAGATTACAGGCATCAGGTAGGGTTGAGCGGCAGAACCGTGAGACCTAAACTCTACATGGCTTGCGGTATCAGTGGCGCTGTGCAGCATCAGGCAGGTATGAAGACAAGCGATGTCATCATCTCGATAAACAAGGACCCTGAGGCACCTATCTTCAAGATCTCCAGCCTAGGAGCTGTTGGAGATTTATATGAGGTAATCCCACGTCTCATTGAGAAGATAAAGGAGCATGGGAAGAGTGCCTAAATATAATCATATTACGCCAGAGCTGAGAGCCAAAGTAGAAGCTATTGTAGGGCCAGAATATGTCTCCTCTACGCCTGAGGACTTGGAGAAGCACGCGGTTGATGAAAGTCCATTGGAGCCTCATCCTCCACACATCGTTGTATCACCAGAAAACGCAGATCAGATATCACGTGTTTTGAAGCTAGCAAACGATAACATGATACCAGTAACCCCTCAGGGTTCACTAACAGGACTCAGCGGAGCAGCCCACCCCATACATGGTGGAATAGCCCTGAGCCTCGAACGCATGAATAAGATCATCGAGATCGATGAGAACAACCTCATGGCAGTCGTCGAACCAGCAGTACTGATAAGCGAGGTTCATGAAGCGACCGAGAAACTAGGTTTGTATTATCCTCCTGATCCCGGCCAAGAATCAGGGAGCATCGGCGGTAACATATCCACCAACGCTGGTGGAATGAGAGCCATGAAGTATGGCGTAACCCGAGACTTCGTTAATGGGCTTGAAGTGGTTCTTACAGATGGCTCAATAATATATGTGGGTGGAAAAAACGTCAAAGACAGCACAGGGTACAGCCTCATCGATCTAATAATAGGCAGCGAAGGCACCCTTGGCGTGGTCACTAAAGCTACATTACGATTGATTCCTAAGCCCAAGCTTACCGCACTCGTTTATGCTCCATTCAACTCAACCATAGATGCAGCCAACGCCGTGAAAGAGATAATCCAGAAGAAGATACTGCCCTTTGGACTGGAATATATGTCTCAGCACACTGTCCTGACTGTAGAAAAGTATCTTGAGAAAAAACTTCCCGATAACAGTCACCCGGCTTATCTGATAGTCGCCGTGGAGGCCAACACCGAGGCAGAGCTTGAACGTCAATTAGAGACTGCAGGCGAGATATGTCTGGAGATGGGGGCAGTTGACGCATACATCGCTGACACTGCTAGCAGACAGCAGCAGATATGGGAAGCTCGGAAGGCTGTATTCGATGCATATCTCGCTATGTACACATTGGACGAGGCCGATATCTGCATCCCACGGAGCAGAATCCCCGAGTACATTGAACGAGCAGGAGTCGTGGAAAAGAAGTATGGTGTATTACTGGTGCCTGTAGGTCACGCCGGTGACGGCAACCTACACTATAATATACTGAAGCCAGATGAGATGCCTCTTTCTAACTGGCCACAGGCCATGGAGGGAGCCCTCAGCGACCTAATCGGTCTATCTCATGAGATGGGTGGAACCGCTTCAGGGGAACATGGGCTGGGCTACACCAAGCGTCACTATCTTGAGAGAGAGGTTGGGCCAAAACAGGTGGAAATTATGAAGGGTATCAAAAAAGTGTTTGACCCCAACGGGATTCTGAACCCCGAGAAGGTCTGGCCCTAATACTCTCTGTAAGCCTCTGCAAGAGGATGTCCCTTACAGTATAACCCGAACGCCTTGTACCAGCCGAACGGGCTTTTATGGGCGTCCAATCCCTCTTCTTTAAGCCTCTTCTCTAGATCAATGAGGAATTGTTTCGCTCGCTTGGGGCTACCCAGCTCGTGACTGAGGTGAGCGTATGGGTGAATTAGCACTGTCTTGCATCCTATCCTACTTGTGTCTGTCTTGATGTTCTCCACATATTGCTCAATGATCTCTTTTTCCCTGTCTACATCCTTTTTCTCGAAGCAAGTAAAACAGACCAGTACGTTATCGTACTCAGCCTCTTTAGGAAACGCAGGATGCTCAGCAACAGGAGTCTCTTTCAGTGTCTTGTAGTTAAAATCGCTACAGTGAAGTTGTAAAACCCTCATCTCTATCCATTGATTTGAAACAGTAATGGGTTTTAGAGGTTTCCCCCTAATCTAGAGTTCTCTCGCGGCCTCGATAATCTTGGAGACCTGTTTCTCGCTCAGCCCAGTCTTCAACGCTAACTCAAAAGACTCTGCCTTAACTATCTTAGCAACTGTATCATAGCCAGCAGCCCTGAGCTTTTCCTCGGTTGCCTCACCGACGCCCTTAATCATTGAGACATCAGCATCCTCTGATTCTTCCTCGGGCTCCGCTGGTTCCTCAGCTTCCTCCTCCTTTGGCTCCTCACGTCTCTCCCTCGGCTGTCTCCTCGGTCTGCGCTCAAAAGCATCCTTTGGAACAACTGCGTCGCCCTTATTCATGACGATGGTCATGGTTGAGACGTTCCGGGTTCCCCTATCATCCTCAACCTGCTCAGTTCCGATGGTAATCGCTGGGTGCTCCATCTCTGTCATATACCTGTTTCGAGTGATCTCAGCCACATCTACCGCTGTGGTGATCGCCCTTCCTCTTGCCTTCAAGTGGACTGTCTCATTGTTGTTGAATGTCGCGAGTGTAGCCATCACATAGCTCATCGCTGGTTTCCGTCCAATGTAGATGATGTTATCTTGGCTCATTTTGAGTCAAATACTAATTTCATTGAATGAAGGATAAAAGTCCATCCTTTTTCTTTAATCAAATATACCCTGAATACAGAAATCACAGTCTTAAATACACTATTTTCAACAGATAACATGTTTTATAGGCATCTTTGAGCCCCTTTCCATATATGACTGACGGATTTTGGCCTGATGGCTATCAGGCTTGTTTCAATCTAAGCTTCGACTACGACTCAAACAGCGCATTGATGTGGAGAGCCCCCCTAGACATAGTCGCCCAGAGCAGAGGAAGATACTCCCCTAACACAGCAATCCCCCGAATACTGGACATGCTTGACAACCTCGACATCAAGGCTACCTTTTTCACCCCCGGCTGGACCATTGACCAGTTCACTGAGAGCTGCGAGGAAATAATCAGCAGGGGACACGAGATGGGTGCCCACGGTTATCTCCATGAAAGACTGGCAGAGATCAGTAAAGAGAGTGAGCGTGGGGTATTCGATAAATCTATGGCTTCCTTTGAGAAGCTTGGCTACAAACCCGAGGGCTTCAGAGCACCCTACTGGTTGATCAGTGACAGGACTCTTGACCTCATCAAGGAGTTGGGCTTCAAATACGATAGCAACTTCATGGACAACGATATGCCATACATGCTCAAATGGAGGGGAAAAGAAACTGGTCTCGTCGAGTTGCCCGTTGAGTGGCTAGTGGATGACTGGCCTCACTTCGAGACAAGTAGGATGAATTCTAAGCAGGTCTGGGACCTCTGGAAACCAGAGTGGGATGGAATCTACAACCTTGGAAGATACTTTGGGTTAACATGTCACCCCCAATGCATCGGCAGAATCAGCCGACTTGACATGCTGGAGCGGCTTCTTACCGACGCTAAGGATAAAGGAGACGTCTGGTTCGCCACCTGCGAAGAGGTAGCTGACTGGACCCGCAAGAAGCTATCCTAATCTCTTTATTTCTACTACAAGTTTTGGCAATGCCTCTCCAGATGGTGCGAATATATTGACGTCGCAGTTGTAACTTATCTCGCTCTCACGGATATTCACCTCTATCAGGGCTCCTCCATTTCTTCGCACAATCAATGGAAGGTTAGCCGCAGGAGTAACAGTGGCACTGGTACCTGCTACAATCATACAGTCACTGCGCTGGGCTTCATCGAAACATCTGTTAAGCACGTTGCTCGGGATGGGCTCCCCGAACATAACAGTATCCGTCTTAACTATTCCCCCGCAGTTGGGACACCTCGGTGGAATGGAGTCTACCTTAAACTCATCAACCAGCCACTTCGTCGAACAGTCAATACACCTCAAATAGTGCCCGTTGCCATGAATCTCAAGCACATTCTTGCTCCCAGCAGACAAGTGCAGATTGTCAATATTCTGAGTGATAAGATACTTGAGCACATTCATCTCCTCAAGCTGAGCTAAAGCAATGTGTCCAAAGTTAGGCTTGCTGTTAAGAATGGTTATACCAAACTCGCTCTTCTCCTCAAGACGCCTTCTCCAGTAAGCCTCAGGATCTCTCAGAAACCTACTATACCCATCCATGGATGGTTCACCTTTCTCCGTCCAGAGACCACCCGGCCCCCTGAAAGGGCGTATGCCGCTCTCAACAGAGATGCCAGCTCCTGTTAGACATGTTACATAGTTGGATTTCTTTATTATCTGGGCAGCGTTTCTAATGCTTTGTAGAGTCTGCTCATCTAAAACCATGTGAATAGAAAAGTAGGGAGTAGGCTTAGGCTTTTTCCCTCAAAGCCTTTACAAGGGCTGGAATAACTTCGTAGATGTCGCCAACTATGCTGTAGTCGCTGACTCCATGTATTCCAGCGTTCTCGTCGTTGTTGATGCTGACAATTATCTTACTGTCTCTCATGCCCGCGATATGCTGTATCTGTCCACTGATACCGCAAGTTATGTAGAGATTCGGCTTCACCTTCTTGCCGCTAATCCCTACCCAGTCATCCATCCAGCCAAGATCAGCGCTAATAGGTCTTGTACACCCAATAGCTGCTCCACCGAGAGCATCAGCAAGCTCCTTAAGCATCTTTAAATCGTCTTTGTTCTTGAAGCCACGTCCAGCGGATACAATAATATCCGCGTTCTCAAGGTCTTGATCGCCCTTGTGTTTTTCTCGGCGTTCCAACACCTTGACTCTAGCCTCTGGGACTTCAAAGACCAGTTTCTTGACTTCTCCTGTCTTGTTCTGTGGCTCCAGTTTTTCGAAGCTTCTTGGTGGCACCGTGATTATGGTCGGTTTGCTTGTGCTGGTCTCTCTTGCGATTGTTGAGCCACCGTAGGTAAGTCTCTCAACAACTATCTTACCATCAACATATTCCACATTATTGCAATCAGTCATGCAGCCCACTCCAAGCGCTGCAGCGATCCTTGGCGCGATCTCCTTCCCACGCTTCGTGGCTCCAATCAGAACAGTATCTGCACCAGACTCCTTCACAGCATTCAACAACGCAGCTCTATACGGCTCGACGGCGAACTCACCGAGATCAGTCTGCAAAACCTTGTCAGCACCCTGCTCAATGAATCCCTGTGGATCATCTGAAGCTAATACATATACCTCGGAGCCCAGCTTTTCCGCTAATTCAGCTGCCTTGGCAAGCAACTGATATGCGTGCTCTCTGTCCTCAGAGAATACAAGAATACTCATAGCACTCCCTCCTCCCTGATGGCAACGGCAAGCTTAGCCGCCGCCTCCTCGACTGTGTTTGCCTCGATCTTAATCTGTTTCCTTGACATCTTGGGGGCAGTAACGTCTATTATCTTCACAAAGCTCTGAGCTTGCACATCCTCCATTGTTAGCCCTAAGTCTTGTAGAGTCCAGACTGTTTGAGGCTTCTTTTTAGCTTTCATAATATTCATGAGGCTCGGAATTCTCGGTTCATTGATCTCGCGAACCACAGTAATAACCGCGGGAAGCGGAGCCTCAACCACCTCATCTTCTGTCTCCAACTCGCGCAACGCCTTCACGGTCCCGTCACCTAATTCATATTCTTTAACATAGGTAACCTGTGGTAGGTCCAGCAGCTCTGCGAGTCTAGGCCCAATCTGGCTGCTCAGGCTGTCCAGCGTCATCTCGCCACTGATAATAATGTCATAATCTTTGATCATGCGTACGGCTGCCTCAAGCACCTTGCCTGTGGCATTTGTGTCTACCTTCTTCAGCTCAGGCTCATTGATGATGTACGCAGAATCCGCTCCCATAGCGAGCGCCTCAAGTAAGGCTGTCTTTGTCTTATCATTACCCATGGAGAGAACAGTTACTTCGCCACCAACCTTGTCCTTTGCCTGAATGGCTGCCTCCAAGGCACGCTTATCAAGGTCGCTGATCTTGGTCTTTATTCCCTCTGTCTTAGGTCGCCTCGTCTCACTATCGATAGTTATCTCTGTGAGGTCCGGTATGTCCTTCAACAGAACTAATTGCCTCATGTTTATTCTCCCGCGAAGATAGACACCAGAAAATAATAGGTTTACTCCACTTGGCGTCGGAAAACAGATAAGTCCAATCACTCTTTATCGACTTGAAACACATTGCAGCCTGATCAAGTAGAGAAAATAACGGTACTAGGCGCAGGCGTCATGGGACATGGAATCGCACAGGTCGCGTCAGCAGCAGGGTATCGGGTAACAATCAGGGATATCGCTCAGGAATATCTTGACAACGGATTAAAAGGCATAAACAGCAGCCTAAGTCGCCTCGTTGAAAGAGGCAGGATGACACAGGAGCAGATGGATGAGATACTAGGCAGGATCACGTTCACAACAGACCTAAAGGAAGCAGTAGCTAACGCTCAGCTCGTGGTTGAAGCCATACCTGAGAGGATGGAGATCAAGCACTCTGTCTGGAAGGAAGTAGAC